>JAOPWM010000264.1 GCA_025965695.1 Blastococcus sp. | reverse complement strand
CGGATGGCGAAGAAGAAGCACCGCAAGCTGCTGAAGAAGACGCGCGTTCAGCGTCGCAACAAGAAGTGAGCTGACGCTCGTGCCGCCCGCGGTCGTCCTCGTCACCGGTGTGAGCCGGTGGCTGGGTGGTGCGCTGGCGGCCGAGCTCGCGGCCGATCCCTCCATCGAGCGGGTCATCGGCGTGGACACCGTCCCGCCGTCCCAGGCGATGCTCCGCAGGCTCGGGCGCACCGAGTTCGTGCGGGCCGACATCCGTAACCCGCTGATCGGCAAGGTCATCGCGGCGGCGTCGGTGGACACGGTCGTGCACATGAACATCAGCTCCACGCCCGCCGGTTCGGGCGGGCGGGTGCCGATGAAGGAACTCAACGTCATCGGCACGATGCAGTTGCTGGCGGCCTGCCAGCGAGCCCCCACGGTGCGCCGGTTCGTGCTGAAGTCGACCAGCGCCGTCTACGGCGCCTCCTCCCGCGATCCCGCGGTGTTCACCGAGGCCATGCAGGCCCGGCGGGTGCCCTCGGGCGGGTTCGCCAAGGACAGCCTCGACATCGAGGGCTATGTCCGGGCGTTCGCGCGCCGCCGTCCCGACGTGGACGTCGCCGTCCTGCGGTTCACGAATTTCATCGGTCCCCGGATCGACTCCCTGCTCACCGGCTTCTTCCGCATGCCGGTGGTGCCCACCGCCCTCGGCTACGACGCCCGCGTGCAGCTGTTGCACGAGGACGACGCCCTGGCGGTCCTCACCCGTGCGACGACCGGCAGCTTCGTCGGCACGGTGAACGTCGGCGGGCAGGGCACCCTGTTGCTGTCCCAGGCCATCCGCCGGCTGGGCCGCGTCGAGGTGCCGCTGCCGACGCCGGCCCTGGGGTCGGTCGGCCGGCTGTCCCGCCGGTTCGGCTTCGTCGACTACTCGCCCGAGCAGATGCGGTTCCTCAACTTCGGTCGCGTCGTGGACACCACGGTGCTGCGCGAGGAGTTCGGCTACACCCCTCGGTACACGACGGAGGCCGCATTGACCGACTACGCCCGGACGGTGCCCCCGGTGGTGTCACCCCGCCTCGTCGAGTCGGCGAGCGCACGGGTTCGCTCGGTGCTGGAGCGGGCCGGCGACACCGCCTCGGCGGTCGGTGAGCGGCTGAGGCCGACGCCGCCGGCGCCCGGGCTGCGGGCGGTGCGCGATGCCTGAGGCCCGCGTCATCCAGCTGCGGCCCGACGACGACGAGCCCTACGTCCCGCCTGCGCCGGCCCCCGGCTGGGAGGACCGGCTCGCGGGCGGCCTGGAGTTCCTCCGCCGCCGCCTCACCGGGGAGTACGAGACCGACGAGTTCGGGTTCGATCCCGACCTCACCGACCACCTCCTGCTGCCGATCCTGCGGCCGCTGTTCCAGAAGTGGTTCCGGGTCGAGACGCAGGGCTTGGAGAACGTCCCCTCCACGGGCGGGGCGCTCGTGGTGGCGAACCACTCGGGCACGATCCCGGTCGACGCCATGATGACGACCGTCGCCCTGCACGACGACCATCCGGCGCGGCGCCGGCTCCGGCTGCTCGGCGCCGACCTGGTCTTCGACATGCCGGTCATCGGCTCGCTGTCGCGCAAGATGGGCTCCACTCTCGCCTGCAACGAGGACGCCGAACGGCTGCTCACCGAGGGGGAACTCGTCGGTGTCTTCCCCGAGGGCTTCAAGGGCATCGGCAAGCCGTTCCGCGAGCGGTACACCCTGCAGCGGTTCGGTCGCGGGGGTTTCGTCACAGCGGCTCTGCGGACCGGTGTCCCGATCGTCCCCTGCGCCATCGTCGGCGCCGAGGAGATCTACCCGTTGATCGGCAACGCCAAGACCGCGGCCCGGCTGCTCGGCCTGCCGTACCTGCCGATCACGCCGACGTTCCCGCTGCTCGGCCCTCTGGGACTGGTGCCGCTGCCGTCGAAGTGGCTGATCGCGTTCGGTGAGCCGATCGAGACGGCGTCCTACGGCCCGGGCGCTGCCGAGGACCCGATGCTGGTCTTCAACCTCACCGACCAGGTGCGCGAGACGATCCAGCACTCCCTCTATCAGCTACTGCTCCAGCGCAGGTCCGTGTTCAGCTGAGTCCCGACGAGTGGAGGCCGAAGGCCTTCGCGAGAAGGGGCAGCAGCGGCTCAACGCAACTGGGGGACGGATCCTGGCCGCGGTGTCGGCCGGGGGCCGACAATCACCAGACAATCACCAGGGGAATTTGTTCCGTCTCCTCAGCGCGATCGCGCCGCCGACCAGGCCGCCGGACAGGGCCGCCGCCGCGACCGTCGGCACGCCGATCTTCGCGGCCTTGCGGCCCGTCCGGAAGTCGCGGATGGTCCAGCCCCGCGAACGTGCGATCGCCCGCAGCTCCGTGTCGGGGTTGACCGCGACCGCGGTACCCGTGAGCGACAGCATCGGCAGGTCGTTCGCCGAGTCGCTGTACGCGGTGCACCGCGCCAGGTCCAGTCCCTCGCGTTCGGCCAGGGCCAGCACCGCCTCCGCCTTGGCGGGGCCGTGCATGAGCTCACCGACCAGGCGGCCGGTGTACTTCCCGTCCACGACCTCGGCCACCGTGCCCAGCGCCCCGGTGAGCCCGAGCCGGTGGGCGATGATCCCGGCCAGCTCCACCGGCGTGGCCGTGACCAGCCAGACCCGCTGGCCGGCATCCAGATGCTGCTGGGCGAGGGAGCGGGTGCCGGCCCAGATGCGGTCGGCCATCAGCTCGTCGTAGATCTCCTCGCTGGCCTGCACGATCTCGGCGACCGGCCGGCCCGCGACGAATGCCAGCGCGTTCTCCCGGATGGTGTGCATGTCGTCGGCGCTGCCCTCGTTGCCGGCGATGCGGAACTTGGCCTGCTGCCAGACGAAGCCGGCCAGGTCACGGCTGGAGAAGTACTTGCGGGCGGCGAGGCCGCGGGCGAACCAGAAGAGCGAGGCGCCCATCATCATCGTGTTGTCGACGTCGAAGAACGCCGCCCCGGTCAGGTCGGGGGTGACGGCCGAGGGAGCCGCGACCTCCGCTGCGGCGGCGGAGGCGGCACCGGCGACGTGCGCCCGGGTCTCCTCGTCGGCCGCACCCTCGGGACGTGCGGACCGGCGGCCGCGCAACGGCACTCGCGGCACGGGACCTCCCTACGATCGACTGACTGCGACCCTATCCGGGTGGGCCGGTGCCTCCAGGCCGTGGGCCTTCGGCTCAGCAGCCGGGGGTCGTCGCCAGCGGTGGCAGGCACACCCGGAGGCCCAGGTCGCCCGGGAGACCCTCGGTGGGGAGATCGAGTACCGGACCGGAGCCGGTCCCCGGCAGCGTGACGCTGGGCAGGCCGGGAATGCTCGGCGGCCCACCGGGGATCGTCGGAATGTCCGCCGCACCGGGGATCGTCGGCGTGCCGGGCACCGGCAGTCCGCCCGTGCCGGTGCCACCGGGCACCGCGCTTCCGGCGGGCGGCGGCGTCGGGACCGCGGGGGTCGTCGCCTGGGTGGCTGATCCGCTGCCGGGCACGCCGGTGGCGGTCTCGACCGCCGGGGTGTCCGGAGCGGCCGGCCCGCACGGGGCCGGCGCCGGTCCGAGCGCGTCCCGGGCGCCGACCGCCGGCCCAGCGGGGCAGGTGAGCGCCACCTGCAGCCCGTCGGTGCGCGCCGAGACCTCGGTGAGCAGCGCGAGGGAGTGCGACACGGCGGCACCCGCCGCGTCGGGCAGCTCGGGCGCCAGCCCGGTGAGCTCGTGGGTCTGAGCGGTCACCCAGACGGACAGGGCGTCGAGCGGCCCACCGTCCCGGACGGTCACGGCCCGGTCGGTCAGCCAGGCGGTGCCCTCGGTGGTCTGGTCGTCCATCGTCTCGAGGGTCGAGATCACCAGCTGGGGGTCGGCGCCCGCGGCGAGCACGGTGCTGCCCGCGCCGGCAGCGCCGCCGGCGGCCGGCAGCGCGCTCGGCGCCTCGTCGACGAGGCTCAGCAGCTCGTGGAGCCGGGTGCTGGCGAAGCCGAGCAGCGTCTGCCCACGGGAGTCACCCGCCAGGGTGAGCTGGGTCTGCTCCGTGCCGCGCTTGAGCCCGTAGAGCACGTCGCCGGGGCGCGCACCCGAGGCGAGGGCGAGGAGAGACGCGGCAGCGGTCACGGTGAGGGCGGCGCCGGCCAGGCCGGCGGTGAGCCGCGTCCGCCACCGGCGCGGAGCGGCGTCCTCCGCGCGGGGGGCCAGGAGGCGCTTGAACCCGGTGACCGGTTCGGGAGCGGGGGACCGGACGGCGGCCATCGCCACCAGCCGGGCGCGTGTGGCGGCTCGGAACGCGGGGTCGGGCTCGCCGTCGAGGTGCGGCGCAAGCTCGTGCAGCGCCGCGACGACGGCGTCCTCGCGATGTCGCACGCTCACCTGGTTCCTCCGGACGTCGATCGTGCGGGGCGACCGGTCGTCGGCGCACCCCGCTGCACACGATCCAACGACGGAGAGCGGTATTCGGTTACGGCCCCGACGATCGACTGTGCGTTCATCTGAGACCGTCCGGGAGCAGGCCGGCCAGCCGCCGGACGGCGCGGTGCTGCAACGCCTTGATCGCGCCGTCCTTCTTGCCCATGATCTCGGCGGTCTCCGACACCGACAGGCCGTGCAGGAAGCGCAGCACGATGCACTCCTGCTGCTCACTGCCGAGCTGCTGCACGCACGCGAGCAGCTGCTGGTTGGTCAGGTGCTGGACGACCGCGTCCTCGGGGCCGTCGGTGGCCCGGTCCGCGTCGCGCATGTCCGCCGTCGAGACCTCCAGCCGGTAGCGGCTGCTCTTCACGTGGTCCCGGATGATGTTGCGGGCGATCGTGACCAGCCACGCCCCGACGTCGCGACCCTGGAAGGACAGCGAGTCGATCCGGCGCAGAGCACGCACGAAGGTCTCGCTCGTGACGTCCTCGGCCGTCGCCCGGTCGCCGACCCGGTGGTAGACGTAGCGGTAGACC
>JAOPWM010000211.1 GCA_025965695.1 Blastococcus sp. | reverse complement strand
CGGTACGCCCACCCGACCGACCGCCCCAACCGGGCCGGCCTCCAGGCAGGCGTGGGTAGGTGACCGCACCCGCGCTGCCGTCCTACAGCAACGGGGCCTCGACGGTGCCCCTGCTCGGCGACACCATCGGGGCGAACCTCGACCGGACGGCAGCGCGGGTGGGAGACCGCGAGGCGCTGGTCGAGCGCTCCACCGGGCGCCGGTGGAGCTATCGCGAGCTGGTCGCCGAGGTCGACGCGTGCGCCCTCGGGCTGGATGCGCTCGGTGTGCGGAAGGGTGACCGGGTCGGTATCTGGGCGCCGAACTGTGCCGAGTGGGTGTTCGTGCAGTTCGCGACGGCGAAGCTGGGCGCGATCCTGGTCAACATCAACCCGGCGTACCGCACGCACGAGCTGGGCTACGTGCTGGAGCAGGCCGGGATCTCGGTGTTGGTGTCCGCGCCGTCGTTCAAGACCAGTGACTACCGGGCGATGGTCGCCGAGGTGGCCGGGCAGTGCACCGACCTGCGCGAGACGATCTTCCTCGGCGAGCCCGAATGGGAGTCCCTCATGGCCGCCGGACGGGCGGCGGACCGATCCCTGCTGGAGCGGCGGGAGACCGAGCTCTCGGCCGACGACCCGATCAACATCCAGTACACGTCGGGGACGACGGGCTTCCCCAAGGGCGCCACGCTCACCCACCACAACCTGCTCAACAACGGCTTCTTCGTGGGTGAGGGCTGCGGTTACACCGAGGCCGACCGGATCTGCATCCCGGTGCCCTACTACCACTGCTTCGGCATGGGGATGGGCAACCTCGGCGCCACTTCCCACGGCGCCACCATGGTCATCCCGGCCCCGGGCTTCGACCCGGCGCTGACCCTGAAGGCCGTCCAGGACGAGAAGTGCACCTCGCTGTACGGCGTCCCCACGATGTTCATCGCCGAGCTGGCGCTGCCCGACTTCGCCACCTACGACCTGTCCAGCCTGCGCACCGGGATCATGGCCGGGTCACCGTGCCCGGTGGAGGTGATGAAGCGGGTGGTCGCGGAGATGGGCATGGCAGAGGTGACCATCTGCTATGGCATGACCGAGACCTCGCCGGTCTCCACCCAGACCGGTGCCGACGACGACATCGACCGGCGCACCTCGACCGTCGGGCGGGTGCACCCGCACCTGGAGGTCAAGGTCGTCGACCCGGCCACCGGGCTGACCGTGCCCCGCGGCGAACCGGGGGAGCTCTGCACCCGCGGCTACTCGGTGATGCTCGGCTACTGGAACGAGCCGCAGAAGACCGCCGAGGTCATCGATTCAGCCCGCTGGATGCACACCGGCGACCTCGCGGTCATGGACACCGAGGGCTACCTCAACATCGTCGGGCGGATCAAGGACATGGTCATCCGCGGCGGTGAGAATGTGTACCCCCGGGAGATCGAGGAGTTCCTCTACACCCACCCCGACATCGTCGACGCCCAGGTGATCGGAGTGCCCGACGAGCGGTACGGCGAGGAGCTCATGGCCTGGGTCCGGCTGCGGGCGGGCGCGGAACTGCTCACCGCGGAGGCGCTGCGCGAGTTCTGCGCCGGCAAGCTCGCCCACTACAAGGTGCCGCGCTACGTCAAGATCGTCGACGAGTTCCCGATGACCGTGACGGGCAAGATTCGCAAGGTGGAGATGCGCACGGTCTCCGTCGAGGACCTGGGCCTGCAGGGAGCCGCGGCGGTCAGGAACGCCTGAACACCGGACTTTCGGCGCCGAAAGTCCAGGGAGTGGGGTTAGGCCCTGGCCTTCGAGGAGGCCGGGGTCAGCCGCACGATCAGCTTGGACAGCAGGCTGCCGACGACAACCCAGATCAGCGCCGCCAGCCCGTCGTTGATGGCCTCGGCGATCTTCGGGTCCGACGGCGTGAACAGGTCCTTGGTGAACCAGCCGAACGTGTCCCGCCAGCCGGCCGTGAAGCGGACCAGCAGGTTGTCGGGGTTGGCCTCGAACAGCACGAACACCGCGTGGATCACGATGAATGCGGCGATGACCGAGCACACGACCCGGACGATCGTCGCGAGGAGCGTGAAGAGGCGGGCTGAACCGTTGCTGGCCATGCGCGTCATGATCCACCCGGCGCCATGGCTCCGCGACCGCTTCCCTCCTGGTCAGCCCGACGGGACGGTGAGCACCGCGGCAGCCGCTGCCACGGCGACGAGTACGACGGCGGCCGTGACCGCCGCGACCGCCCCCGGCGCCGCGACGCCTTCCCCCGTGGCCCTCCGCCGCTGCACCTGGCGGTACCGGGCCGGCGCCAGCACGCCCAGGACGCCGAGGCCGAGCAGTCCCGCGACGCCCGCGGCGACCAGCAGGGCCGGCGTGCGGCTGGTGAGCGCCCGGTATCCGAGGAGGCCGGCCACCGAGAGCAGCCCGAGCCCGGTGCGCTGCCAGGCCTGGTCGGTGCGCTCCACCGGGGTCGCGGGGGCCGTCACCTGCTCAGCACCTCGATGGCGACGAGGACGCCGACGACGACCACGACAGCGGCGACGGCGGTGGCAAGCAGCGCGAGCAGGCCGCCCTGCGGGAGTGGCCGGTCGTTCCGGATCGCGTCCTCGTTGGCGCGCCAGCGGCGGTAGCCGGCGACCGCGGTGGCCAGCCCGATGAGCACCAGGCCGAGCGCGACCGCACCGCTGCCACCGGGGACCCCGAGGTCAGGGGCGTAGGTGGCCACCGCGACGCCGCCGGCCACCAGGGCGAGCGCGGTGCGCAGCCACGCCAGCAGAGTGCGCTCGTTGGCCAGGGTGAACCGGTAGTCGGGGTGAGCGGGGGCTCGCAGAGAGCCGTCCTCGGGCGGTGGCACGGGGCAAGGCTAGGGCGGGACGAAATGGCGGCTCCCGGTTGCCGCACCGGCGGCTAACCTGTCGGGCGAGCGGCGGACGCGCCGCCGTCGTCCCCCCGGCCTGCGTGCCGGACCTGGCAGCGAGTGACTGAGGGATCCAACGTGCCCACCGGCAAGGTCAAGTGGTTCAACCCGGAGAAGGGTTTCGGCTTCCTCGCGCGCGAGGACGGCCCGGATGTCTTCGTGCACAAGGACGCGCTCCCGGCGGGGACGGCGGAGCTGAAGCCGGGCCAGCGGGTGGAGTTCGGCATCGTCGCCGGACGCCGCGGCGACCAGGCACTGCAGGTCCGCATCCTCGACCCGCTGCCGTCGGTGGCGGCGTCGGTCGCGGCGGCCAGCCGGAAGAAGCCCGACGAGCTGGTCCCCATCATCGAGGACCTGATCAAGCTGCTCGACGAGGTCGGCGAAGGCCTGCGCCGGGGTCGGCACCCCGACCGGGCGGAGTCACGCAAGGTGGCCTCCGTGCTGCGGGCCGTCGCCGCCGACCTGGAGGGCTGAAGAAGGACCCCCTCCTCCCCACCCCTCGCAAGCTCGGGGCGGTGCCCGGGAGGGGGCCTCAGCCCGCGGGCGCGGCGGTGCCCGACGGCGTCCCGCTGAGGTCGCCGCCGGCCCGCAGGAACCCGACCGGCCAGGCGCCGGAGAACTCCCCGCAGGCCCCGCCCTTGTTCTCGACGACCACGAGGTAGAAGGCGGGCGGGACGACATCCGAGGTGTTGATCTCGGCGAACACGTCCTTCCCCTGAGGGACGGCGACCTCGCCGATCGGTTCCTCGAGCTTCTCGTCGAAGACCTGCACGCTCCAGCCGTGCTCGGCGACGGACGCCGGAACCTTCAGGGTGATCGGGGAGTCGGGGGAGACCTCGATGATCGGCGGGGTGTTGGAGTAGCGCTGCCCGTCCCCGTTCAGGCAGTACTGGGTCGGGCGGACGGCGACCTGCTCGGCACCCGACGACACCTCGACGTTCTCCGGCCCCGCGGCCTGGTCGCGGCCGCAGCCGGCCAGGACGATGAGCAGCAGGGCAGCGGCGCACCTGCTCACGACCACGGCTGCTCCACCGGGGTCGTCGGTGCATCGGGGGAGACCCCGTGGCCCGGGAGGTTCCGTGGGGTGCCCCGGTACAGGCTCCAGAAGATGAGCCCCACGGCGAGGACCAGCAGCGCCGCGGCCACGGTGAAGCCGAGCCAGCCGGTCGGGGGGAGCGCGATCCCGAAGGCGCCGCCCACGACCCAGGCCAGTTGCAGCATGGTCTCCGATCGCGCGAACGCCGAGGCCCGGAGGCTCTCCGGCACCTCCCGCTGGATGATCGCGTCCAGCGACACCTTGCCCAGCGCATTGGTCACCGCGGACACGAGCGCGACCACGGCAGCCATGGCGAAGCTGTAGAAGACCGCTGCCAGCACGGTGATGGCGGCGGCCGAGGCCGCGGAGATGAGGACGAGGCGATCGGGCTCGGCGGCGTGCAGCCGCGACCCGGCGGCGGTGCCCACGAAGCTGCCCACCCCGGCCGCGGCGGCGAGGGTGCCCAGCGCGACGGTCGACTCCCACCCGCCGGGGAAGGTGGCCTGCACCAGGAACGCGCAGAAGATGGTGAGGAACCCGCCCAGCCCGCGCAGCGCGGTGTTCGCGCGCAGGGCGAGGACCACGTGCGGGCTCACCCGTCGGCGGCGTCCCTTCCCGACGGGGATCTCCGCGGTGGTCAGTACGTCGGCCTGCAGTTCGCCGGCGGGCACGTCGACGTGCCGCGGCAGCCGGACGGCGACCACCCCGGCAGCGAGGAAGACGGCGGCGGTCGTGCCCAGCTCCCAGTCGAAGCCGAGCGACGCCGCGATCCCCGCGCCCAGTCCGCCCGCGACCGCCGCGGTGGCCAGGCCGAACACCGACAGGCGGGCGTTGGCCGAGGTCAGGGACATGGCGGCCGGGAGCACCCGCGGGACCACCGCGGCCCGCAGCACGTTGTGTGCCTTGGACAGGACGAGGACGCCGAGCGCCGCGGGGTAGAGCCAGAGGTCATCGAAGTGGCTCATCATCACCAGCGCCAGGACGGCCCGGCCGAGATGACTGCCCGCGATCGCCCAGCGGCGCCCGCGCTGCAGCCGGTCCAGCGCCGGGCCGATCACGGGGGCCAGGACGGCGAACGGCGCCATGGTGACCAGCAGGTACAGCGCCACGTTGCCCCGCTGGGCGTCGGTGGCCGCGGCGAAGAAGAGTGTGCCGGCCAGCGAGACGGCGATCATCGCGTCGCCGGCCATGTGGAGGGCGTTGACCCAGAGCAGCTGGGTCAACCCGCTCTCGCCGGCGCCGTCGGCCCGGCTGGCCGCCCGCACCCGATGCGCGGCAGCGGCGGTGAGCTGCCGGGAGCGGGCTACGGCCACGCGGGTGACCGTGACCTTCGGCGGGGGGGCGGTGCCGGGGAACGGGAGGTCGGGGACGACGTCCGTCGGCTGCTCGTCGAGGGGCGGCGGGCCGGAGGGGATGCCCATGGACCGGGTGGCCGGCTGCGGTACCCCGAACGGGGTGGTGTCGACGCGGTCTGGCCGGGCCGGGCCGGAGTGCCCGGCCGACCGCGCGCGCCGGAGCACACCGGACGGTCGGCGGGAGGCAGGCACGCCTCCATCGTGCCGCACGCAGCTGTACGTGCGGTTCCGGCGCCCGTGATCCGCCCGCGCGGGAGGCGGTCCACCACCCGGAGCGCCCCGTCAGGGACACTGGGCGGGTGACCGACTTCTCTGCCCCCGCCCGGTCCGTTCCCGCCGACGACTCCCTGGCGGCCGCGGTGGACGTGGCCCGCGCCGCTGCCGTCGAGACCGCCGGTGACGCGCAGCTCGTGGGGGAGCACCTGGGTGTGTCGCCCGAGGCCGTCGTGCCCGCGACCGACGAGGTTCCGGTCGAGGCGCTCGGCGCGGTCCTCACGCACACCTTCGACAGCCGGCTTCCCGGCTACGTCGGCTGGCACTGGGCGGTCACCGTCACCCGCGCTGCCGGCGACGACGAGGTCACCGTCGACGAGGTCGTGCTGCTGCCCGGCGAGTCCGCGCTCCTGGCTCCGGCCTGGGTGCCCTGGCACGAGCGGCTGCGCCCCGGCGACCTCTCCGTCGGCGACGTGCTGCCCTCGACCGAGGACGACCCCCGGCTCGTACCGGCCTACACCGTGGACGACGACTCCGCCGACGACCCGGAGGGCAGCGTCGTCGCCTTCGAAATCGGGCTGGGCCGGGAGCGGGTGATGTCCCGCGAGGGCCGCGCGGACGCCGTCGGCCGCTGGACCGCCGGCGAGTTCGGCCCGGAGTCCTCCATGGCGCGGCACGCGCCCGGCCCCTGCTCGACCTGCGGTTTCTACCTCCCGTTGGCCGGCTCGCTGCGCGAGATGGTGGGGGCCTGCGGCAACGCCTACGCCCCGGCCGACGGTCGCGTCGTCACCGCCGACTACGGCTGTGGCGCGCACAGCCAGGCGACCCTGGTCGCCGACGAGGCCACCGAGGTGGTCCGGACGGCGCGCTACGACACCGGCGCGTTCGACGTCCTGTAAGAGGACCCCCTTCCTCCCCACCCTTCGCAGGCTCAGGGCGGGCCCCTGGAAGGGGGCCGTCGCAGTACGTCAGCGACGGCGTCGGGGTAGCTGGCCCTGCAGGCGCATGACGCCGAGCCCCAGGACGGCCAGACCGATGGCCGCCACGCAGGTCCAGGTCCACATCCGGTCGACCCGGTCGCCGAGCAGCAGCAGGACGACGAGGGCGATCGCCCACAGCGCGGTTCCGGCGATCACCACCCGGGCGGTGTCCACCTGCAACGGCGGCGGGGCCTGCTTCGTCGGTCCGGGCACGGTGCGACCATAGGACGCGCCACGTCCGGGTGGTGTTCGGCCATCCGGGCGTCCCTGGAACGATCATGTGGCACGCTGTCGCCGCCGTACCGGCCGGGAGGGGCGCAGCAGCGCTCCCACCCCGGTCGGGTGCCCGTCCGCACCGTGGAGTCCGAATGCCCGAGAAGTCCCGTCCGTCCGCGCGCGCCAGCCGCTCGAAGGCCACGTCAGGCGGCGCCGCGACCGCCGGCGACGGCGGCACACCGGCCGATGTCCTCGAGGGCGCGACGCAACCGCGTCGCAGCGACGGTCCCCGCGTCAAGCCGAAGAACGGGCTGGACCGCTACTTCGAGATCAGTGCCCGCCGCTCGACGGTGGGCCGTGAGCTCCGGGGCGGTCTGACGACCTTCTTCACGATGGCCTACATCGTGGTGCTGAACCCGATCATCCTGTCGGGCGCGGACATCGACGGGAACACGCTGCCGTTCGGCTCGGTGACCGCCGTGACCGCACTGGTGGCCGGCGTGATGACGATCCTCATGGGCGTCCTCGGCCGCTATCCCTTCGCGCTGGCGGCCGGTCTGGGCATCAACGCGATCGTCGCCGTCTACGCCGCCACGCAGATGTCGTGGCCGGAGATCATGGGCCTGATCGTGCTCGAGGGCCTGCTGATCAGCGTCCTGGTGCTCACCGGCTTCCGCCGCGCGGTCTTCGAGGCCATCCCGCCGCAGCTGAAGACGGCGATCGCGGTCGGTATCGGGTTCTTCCTGACGATCATCGGGCTCGCCGACGCGGGGATCATCCGGTCGGGCATCCCGCTGATCAGCTTCGGCGTCGGCGGTCAGCTCGCGGGTTGGCCGATCCTCGTCTTCGTCGTCGGCCTGCTCCTCACCAGCGTGCTCGTCGTCCGCAAGGTGAAGGGCGCGCTGCTCATCGGCATCGTCGTCTCGACGGTCCTGGCGATCATCATCGAGGCGGTCGCGAAGATCGGCCCGCGGACCGGTGCCGGCGGTAAGGAGATCAACTCGCACGGCTGGGCCCTGCAGGTGCCTAAGCTGCCCGACAGCTTCGTGAGCAAGCCCGATTTCTCGATCGTCGGGAACTTCTCGCTGTTCGGCGGGTTCGAGCGGATCGGCATCCTCGCCGCCCTGCTCATCGTCTTCTCGATCATGATCGCCGACTTCTTCGACACCGTGGGAACCGTGACGGCGGTCGGTGCGGAGGGTGGCCTGCTCGACGAGACCCGCAACCTGCCGCGCTCCCAGCCGGTGCTGCTGGTGGACTCGCTGGCCGCGGCCGCCGGTGGCGCGGGCAGCGTCTCGTCCAACACGACCTACATCGAGAGCGCCGCGGGCGTGGCCGACGGCGCGCGCACCGGTCTGGCCAGCATCGCGACCGGGGTGCTGTTCCTCATCGCGATGTTCTTCAGCCCGCTGGCGCTGATCGTGCCGTCCGAGGCCGCTGCGCCGGTCCTGGTGATCGTCGGTGCGCTCATGATGACGCAGGTCCGCGACCTCGTGTGGGACGACATGTCGCTGGCCATCCCGGCATTCCTCACCATCGCGCTCATGCCGTTCACCTACTCGATCACCAACGGCATCGGTGCCGGCGTCATCAGCTACGTCCTGCTGCGGGCGGCGATCGGCCGGCGGCGGGACGTCCACCCGCTGATGTGGGTGATCGCGGTGCTGTTCGTCGTGTACTTCGCCCTGCAGCCACTGGAGCAGCTCATCTTCTGAGGGTTCTTCTGAGCCCGGCTAACCATTCGGGGTTAGGCTGGGCGGCGTGAGCAGGACGACGCTGGACACCGCGGCGCTCGCCCACGATCTGCGGTTGGCCGTCATGCGGCTGTCTCGCCGACTGCGCAACCAGCGGGTGGACACCTCGGTGACGCTCACCCACCTCGCTGCGCTCTCGACCCTGAAGCGGCACGGCCCCATGAGCCCCGGCGAGCTGGCCGGGCACGAGCGGGTCCAGCCGCCGTCGATGACCCGGGTCGTCGTCGCGCTCGAGGGGATGGGCCTGGTGACCCGCACCCCGCACCCGACCGACGGGCGGCAGGTGATCATCGGCCTGACGGATGCGGCCGAGGAGCTCCTGTCGGCCGAGGCCCGCGCCCGCGAGGCGTGGCTCAGCGGCCGCCTGCAGGAGTTGTCGGCGGAGGACCGGACCGTGCTCCGCGAGGCCGCGGTCATCATGGACAAGCTGGCCAGTGGGTGACCCGGACGAGCGCTGACCGGGGGGCCGCGACCGAGGACCCGCCACAGGACCGCGGGATGTTCCGGGCTCTACGGGTGCGCAACTTCCGCATCTACGCCTCGGCCAACCTGGTCAGCCTCACCGGCACGTGGATGCAGCGGATCGGCCAGGACTGGCTGGTGCTGCAGCTCTCCGGTAACAGCGGTGTCGCGCTCGGCCTGATCACCGCGCTGCAGTTCGGACCGACCCTGCTGCTGAGCATGTACGGCGGCGTCCTGGCCGACCGCTACGCCAAGCGCCGGTTGCTGATCATCACGCAGGCGCTCATGGGTGTCCTGGCGCTGCTGCTCGGGATCCTGGTTGCCACCGAAGGCGTCGCCCTGTGGCACGTGTTCGTGCTCGCCGCCGGGCTGGGCGCGGTCTCGGCCATCGATGCACCGGTGCGCCAGGCGTTCGTGTCGGAGATGGTCGGCCCCGAACTCCTGGGCAACGCGGTCAGCCTCAACTCGACGATCTTCAACGGCGCCCGCCTGGTGGGCCCGTCGCTGGCCGGCCTGCTCATCGGGGCGGCGTCCGGCGACACCGCCCCCGCCTTCTTCGTGAACGCGGCCAGCTTCGCGTTCACCATCGGTGCGCTCGCCGGGATGCGCGCCGACGAGCTGCGCCCGAGCCCGCCCGTGGCCCGCGCCGGCGGTCAGCTGCGGGCCGGGCTGGCGTACACATGGGCGCACCCGGACCTCGTGCTCGCGATGGTGCTGGCCTTCGTCATCGGCACCTTCGGGTTCAACTACCAGGTCACCATCGCGCTGATGGCCCGGCAGCGCTTCGACCTCGGCGCCGAGGCCTTCGGACTGCTCTCCACCTGTTTCGCGATCGGCTCGCTCAGCGGCGCGCTGCTCTCCACCCGGCGCAGCGTCCGGCCGCGTCAGCGGTTCCTCGTGATCTCCGCGGTGGTGTTCGGCCTGTGCACTGTCGTCGCCGGGCTGATGCCCAGCTACGCGTCGTTCGCGGTGCTGCTCGTGCCGACCGGGGCCGCCGCGCTGGTGTTCAGCGTCGCGAACAACAGCTTCGTCCAGCTCGGCGTGGACCCGCAGATGCGCGGCCGGGTCATGGCGCTGTACTTCATGTGCTTCATGGGGGGCACTCCTGTCGGGGCCCCGCTGATCGGCTGGATCTCCGAGCACCTGGGTGCACCCTGGGGCCTGATGCTGGGCGGCGGCGTCTGCGTGGTGGCCGGGCTGGGCGCGGCCGCGTTCCTGGCCCGCGGTCGCCGGGTGCGGCTCGAGGCCCGGCTGACCCCGCCCCTGCTGCAGCTGCGGGTGGGTCCGCGCGTGGCCGCGGTGGACTCCGCCCGGCTACGTGCGGCCGAGGAGGTCGTGGCGGAACGGGCGCCGGGGCAGCAGTCGCTGAACGGCTGAGCGACCGCTGACGGGGGTACCGTCGCGCCATCCCACCTGGGTCCGGGAGGCGACATGGTTGTCCCACTGCTGCAGATCGGCGGGACCTTCGCCGTGACAGCCGCCCTCATCGCCTGGACCGGGCCGACCGTGCGCTGGGTCCACCGACGCTGGGCGCGCCGCCGGGCGGTGCGTCATCCGGAACCTCTGCGTCGCCCCCTTCAGGTCGTCGCCGCCGACGTGCGGCGGCTCGGTCGTCAGATCGCCCTGGTCCCCGCAGGTGCGCCCATGGCCCGGCGGCGGGCTCTGGCCGCCGCCTACGACGACGTGCTGATCGAGGCTGCACTGCTGCTGGACGTCCCGGGCGACCTGCGGACGACACCGGTCGGGCCCGCCCGCGACGCCGCCCGGGTGCGGCTGCTGGCCGACCTCCAGGAGGCCGGGCTGGCGGTGTGCGCCTGAGCCCGTCGTCCCGGCGCATCTTCTTCGCCGTCGACCCGCCGGAGGAGGCGCGGGCGCACCTCGCCCGGTCCCTGGATCCGCTGCGGGAGGCGGCCGGCGCACCACGCTGGGCCGCGCCCGACCGCTGGCACCTGACCCTGCTGTTCCTGGGTGCCACGCCCGACGACCGCGTGTCGCCACTCGTCGAAGCGGCCGGGGAGGCGGTCGCCGCGGCGCCGGCCATGCGGCTGCGGCTGGCGGGCGCCGGTCGGTTCGGTCCGGTCCGCCGTCCCCAGGTGTTCTGGGCCGGCCTGGTCGGCGACGTGCAACCGGTCGTCGACCTGGCGCACCGGCTGGCGACGGCCGCCCGCAGACTGGACCTGCCGGTCGAGGACCGTCCGTTCCAACCGCACCTGACCGTCGGCCGATGGCCGCCGCGCCGGCCCGCCGACGGGACACTGCCCGAGAGCCTGGCCGGCTACCGCGGCCCGGTCTGGCCGGTGACGGAGGTGCGGCTGCTGGAGAGCCACTTCGGGGCGGCGTCCCGGTACGAGACCGTGGCCGCCTGGCCGCTCCGGTGATCGCACTGAACTCAGCGGGCGATCGGCATCGGCACCCGTCTCGCCCTGGGTAGTGGCGCGCCGCGCGCGGGGACAGCCGGGAGTCGGGGCACGGTGGACCGTCGTGCGGCTGCACCCGGAGCGCAAACCTTCACGGCAGAGTGCCCGCGCCGCAGAGCACCCGAGCGTGGAGGTCGACATGGCCCATCTGCTGCATCACTTCTGGCCGGGCGCTGTGTCTCACCAGGCGTACTCCATGGGCGCCGCCTTGTAGCCGGGGAAGATCTCGTCCAGCCGGGCCAGGGCCGCGTCGTCCAGCCTGACGCCGAGCGCGGCCAGCGCCCCCTCGAACTGCTCCATCGTTCGCGGGCCGACGATGGGCGCGGTCACCGCGGGCCGGTGCAGCAGCCAGGCCAGCCCGACGTCGGCCGGTGCGACGCCGATTTCCCGGCAGAAGGACTCGTACTCCTCCAGGGCCGGGCGGTGACGCTCCATCCGCTTCTGTATGGTCGCGTCCCCCCGCCGTCCGCCCTCGGCCTTCTCCAGCACCCCGGCGAGCAGGCCGCCGGCCAGCGGGCTCCACGGGATGATGCCGACGCCGTAGTGCTGAGCCGCCGGTAGCACCTCGAGCTCGATGTGCCGGGTGAGCAGGTTGTAGTGCGACTGCTCGCTGACCAGGCCCTGAAAGTTCCGGCGGGCGGCCGCCTCGTTGGCCGCGACGATCTGCCAGCCGGCGTGGTTGGACGAGCCGACGTAGAGCACCTTGCCCTGGGCGACCAGGGTCTCGCAGGCCTGCCAGATCTCCTCCCATGGCGTCTTCAGGTCGACGTGGTGGAACTGGTAGAGGTCGATCCAGTCCGTCTGCATCCGCTGCAGCGACCCCTCGCAGGCCCGCACGATGTTGCGGGCGGACAGAAAGGTGTCGTTGGGCCAGTCGGACATCCCGCCGTAGACCTTGGTGGCCAGCACGGTCTTGTCGCGGCGCTCACCGCCCTGGGCGAACCAGGTGCCCAGCACCTCCTCGGTGCGGCCCTTGCCGGCGTCGAAGCCATAGACGTTGGCGGTGTCGAAGAAGTTGACCCCCTCGGCGAGCGCCCGGTCCATGATCGCGTGGGCGTCGGACTCCTCGGTCTTCCAGCCGAAGTTCATCGTCCCGAGACAGAGCCGGGAGACCGATAGCCCGCTGCGGCCGAGGTGCGTGTAGTCCATAGGAACCACCCTGGCACCCTGGCGGTCGTGCCGCAGAACGATGTCCCGCTCTCCGAGTTCGATGCCGCGACCGCCGTCCACCGTGCGGAGGGCGGGGGACTGGTCACCGTCCTCGACCCCGGGTGGGACGTCGGTGGCGGCATCCTCAACGGCGGCTACCTGCTGTCGGTGGTGGCCCGGGCGGCGGTCCTGGAGAGCCCGCACGCGCACCCGGTCGCCCTGTCGGCCAGCTATCTGCGGGCGCCGGCTGCCGGTCCCGCCGCGCTCACCGTCGTCCCCGGCCCGGCCGGCCGGACCCTCGCGCACTCCCACGTGACGCTGGCCGACGCGGGCGGCCCGGCGCTGTCGGTCAACGTCACGACGGCGACCCTCGGCGACGACGAGTCGGTGTGGTCGGAGCCCATGCCGGAGGTCCCGCCGGTCGAGGAGTGCTTCTCCGTCGCCGAGCACCGCGAGCTGGCGCCCCCGGGGGTGCAGGTCCCGGGGCTGTCGCTGCGGGTGGACACCCGGTTGGACATCGCCACCGCCGGCTGGGCGTTCGGTCAGCCGTCGGGGGAGCCGGTGCTGCGCGCGTGGATGCGGTTCTCCGACGGCCGCGAGCCCGACCCGCTCGCCCTCGTGACCTTTGCCGACGCCCTGCCACCGACGAGCTTCTCGCTGGGCAACCTGGGCTGGGCGCCGACCGTGCAGCTGCAGGTGCTCGTGCGCGCGCTGCCCGCGCCGGGCTGGTGCCTGGTCGAGGCGACGTCCAGCGAGATCGCCGGCGGGTGGGTGGACGAGGACTACCGGATCTGGGACTCCACCGGCCGGCTGGTCGCGCAGAGCCGCCAACTGGCCCGGGCTCCCCGCTGACCCGTCACGGCGCCGGGAAGTCGACGTCCCCCGTCAGGTAGCGCTGCACGGTCGGGCCCATCGCCGCCACCACCGACTCCGGCGACGCCGACGCCAGCGGTTCCAGTCGAAGCACGTAGCGCGCCATGACCATGCCGATCAGCTGGGAGGCGACGAGGGAGGCCCGGGCTGCGCCTTCGTCGGGGTCGAGGCCGAGGGTGCCGACGACGCGCCGCAGCACCTTGGAGACGAGGAACTCGCGCAGCAGCTTCGCCGTCCACTCGTTGCCCATCGCGGAGCGGATGAGGGCCAGGCCCGCCGGCTGCGCAGGGCCGTCCCAGACCCGCAGTGCCATCCGGACGACGGCGGCGCCGAGCACGTCGCGGTCGGCGGCGAGCACCTCCGGCAGCAGCTCGTCGGGATCGGCCGGGGCCTCCACCGCAGCCAGGAACAGCTGGCCCTTGCTGCCGAAGTAGTGGTGGACGAGCGCGGGGTCGACGCCGGCGGCCGTCGCGATCCCGCGGATCGTCGCGCCGTCGAACCCCCGGTCGGCGAACGTGGCCCGCGCCGCGGCGAGGACCGCCTCCCGGGTGCCCGGATTGCCCGGGCGCCGGCCGGTCGGCCGGCCCCGGGGGCGGTCCTGTGCGGCGTTCTCCGCGCTCAGCTGGTCCTCCTCCGCAGGGTCGCCGCCGCGAGGGCGAGGGCGAGCAGGGCGGCGCCGGCGACGATCCCGACGTCGGCCCACATCGTGCCGGTGGCCGCGGTGGACCGCCCGACCTCCTGCAGGGCCTCGACGGCGTAGGTGAGCGGCAGCACGTGGCTGATCGCCTGGAGCCAGCCGGCCATCTGGTCCACCGGGACGAGCAGCCCGCAGAGGAAGAACTGCGGCAGCACGATCACCGGCATGAACTGCACCGCCTGGAACTCGCTCCGGGCGAAGGCGCTGGCCAGCAGTCCGAGCGCGACACCGAGCACCGCGTCGACGACGGCGATCAGGACGACGAGGTAGACCGAACCCGTCACGTCCAGGCCGTAGACCGTCGTCGCGACCGTCACCGTGATGACGGCCTGTAGCGCCGCCGCCAGCCCGAAGGCGAGCCCGTAGCCGAGCAGCAGGTCCAGGCGGGCCAGAGGAGTGGTGAGCAGTCGTTCCAGCGTGCCCGACGTGCGCTCGCGGAGCATCGCGATGCTGGTGACCAGGAACATCACCACGAACGGGAAGATGCCCAGCATGGTCAGGCCCACCTGGTCGAAGATGCTGGGCCGGCCCGGGAGCGTCGGCACGTCCTTCCACAGCAGGTAGAGCAGGCCGAGCAGCACGCTGGGCAGCACGAGCATCATCGCGATCGTGCGGCGGTCGTGCCGCAGTTGCCGCAGCACCCGCGCGGCGGTCGCCGCGGTCAGCCGGGGGCTCAGGTGGGTCGCCCCCGCACGGACCGTCGGGGTCATCGAGGCGGTCATGCCCGGCTCACCTGCTCGCTCCCGCGGGGCGCTCCCTCCCTGTCGCCGGCCGCCTCGCTGCGAGGCCCACGCCCCTGTCCGCTCACGCCCACCTCCTCACGGGCGCGGACCAGGTTGAGGAACGCCTCTTCCAGGTCGTTGGAACGGCCGTCGGCGCGCAGCTGCGCCGGTGTGGAGTCGGCGATGAGGTCGCCGTCGCGGATCAGCAGCAGCCGGTCGCAGCGGCCGGCCTCGTCCATCACGTGGCTGGAGACGATCAGCGTCGTCCCCGTGGCGGCCAGGGCGTGGAAGCGACCCCAGAGCTCGACCCGGAGCACCGGGTCCAGCCCGACGGTGGGCTCGTCGAGGACCAGGACGTCGGGACAGCCGACGAGCGCGCAGGCGAGGGAGACCCGGCCGCGCTGGCCGCCTGACAGGTCGCGCACGAGCTGGCCTCCCGTGTCGATCAGCCCGACGTCGGCGATCGCGGCCTCGACCTCCGGGCTCCTCATCCCGTAGAGCGCGGCGAAGTAGCGCACGTTCTCCCGCACCGTGAGGTCCTCGTAGACACTCGGAGCCTGCGTCACGTAGCCGACCCGGCTGCGCAGACCGGGGGAGCCGGCCGGCACGCCGAGCACGCTCACTTCGCCGCTGCGAACCTGCTGCACGCCGACGATGGCCCGCATCAGCGTGGTCTTCCCGCTGCCGCTCGGCCCCAGCAGTCCGGTGACCTGACCCGTGGGGACGGCGAACGACAGGCCGTTCAGCACCTGCCGGCGGCCGCGGTCGACCACGAGATCGGTGACGGTGACGGTGTCCATGACCAGCGCCTCCAGAACTCGACGTCTGATGAACTCAACGCTAGATGAGTTAGCCGGCGGACGTCAACGGAGTCCTTGGTACCCGAGCGCGGCGGTACGCGGGCCCGCGCTTCGCCGGGCGATGCAGATCAGCGCTATCGCGGGGCGGATGGTGCGGCGGCCGGTGACGGACGGAGGACGCGAGGCGTAACCCTCAGCTGTGCGGGGCCGGTTCCGGAAGGTCGTGATCACCGTCGCCGGTGTCGTCGTCCCTCGCCATCACGGCGCGCAGGAGCTCGTCGGGGGCGGCGGGCGGCTCGGCCGCCTCGCCGCTCGTGCTCTCCACGGGGGTGGTGCTCACGGAGAAGCCGAGGTCGGTGTGCTGCTCGGCCAGATGCAGGAGCCGGGCGGCGTAGGTGTCGGCCTCGGCGTCTTGCATCGGCCCGACCGTCGCCACCACGGCTGCGCTCCCGTCGCCGGCCTGCCGTTGCAGCTTCACCATCTTCACGTCCCGCTCCCTCCCGCCGGCGCTCCCGGTCCGGCACCCAGTCTGGTCGCACCGGCGCTGCCGCGCCTTCTGCCGGTTCCGGTGCGGGACATGTCGACTTGTCGTCGTCTCGGCCCGGTCGAGGGGACGGCAGGCCGACACGAGACAGGCACCCGGCAGAATCGCCGCCGTGCCCGCACCCGTCGTCATCACCGATCCGAACGATCCGCGGGTGGCCGACTTCCGCGACCTCAAGGCCGGCGACCGCCCGGAGGGGACCCCCCGCTGGGGCGGCCCGGTGATCGTCGAGGGGGTGCCGGCCGTCGAGCGACTGCTGGCCTCGCCCTACCGGGTCCGGGCGGTGTTCGGCGTCCCTGGTCGCGTCGCGGCCCTCGACCTGCCGGACGACGTCGTGGCGTACGAGGCCGACAAGTGGCTGGTCTCGGAGGTGATCGGCTTCCGGCTCACCCGCGGTGTCCTGGCCTCGGCGGACCGGCGCCCACCCGACGATCTGGATGCACTGCTGGCCGGACCCGATCCCGCAGCACCGCGCAGGCTGGCCGTGCTCGAGGGGCTCAACGACGCGGAGAACCTGGGCTCGATCGCCCGCTCGGCGCTCGCGCTCGGCGTGGACGGCCTGCTGCTCGACCCCCGCTGCGCCGACCCGCTCTACCGGCGGTCGGTGCGGGTCTCGATGGGGCACGTGCTGGCGCTGCCGTTCGCCGTCCTGTCCGACTGGCCGGCGGACCTCGGCCGGCTGCACGATGCGGGCTACCGCACGGTGGCGCTGACCCCCGCCCCCGACGCCGTCGACCTGGGGGACGTCGACCCGCGTGCGTATCCGCGGACGGCGGTGCTGCTCGGGGCCGAGGGGCCCGGTCTCACCCTTGGAGCGCAACAGGCGGCGGACGTGCGGGCCCGTATCCCGATGCGGCCCGGCGTGGACTCTCTCGGCGTCGCCGCCGCTGCCGCGATCGCCTTCGCCACCCTCCGCTGACGGCCCCGCTGCAGGGTCCCGCCGCGAGCGTGCGAGCGGTGGGGGGCAGCGGGG
>JAOPWM010000217.1 GCA_025965695.1 Blastococcus sp. | reverse complement strand
TCGCCGTCGAGCAGCACGGTGACGCCCGCGGGGACCTCGTCGAGCCCCTCCACCGCGACGACACAGGGCAACCCCAGCTGCCGGGCGATGATCGCGGTGTGGCTGGTCGTGCCCCCGAGGCGTGTGGCGAGGCCGATCACGCGCGCGGGATCGAGCCCGGCCGTGTCCGCGGGGGCCAGGTCGTCGGCGAGCAGCACCGATGGCACGTCGGGGCTCGGGATGCCCGGCTCACCCTGGCCGGTGAGCTCGGCGACGATCCGGTTCCGGACGTCGCGGACGTCGGGGACCCGCTCGGCCATCAGCCCACCGAGCCCGGTGAACATGTCCACGAACTGCTGGGCCGCCTGGACCGTCGCCGGCCCGGCGGGGACGCCGAGGTCGATGCGCTGCTCGGTCGCTCCCCACAGCGCCCGGTCGCGGGCCATCCCGGCGGTCGTGGACAGCACCTCGGCGCTCACACCGGTGGCAGCCGACGCCCGGGTGGCCAGCCGGGCGGCGACGAGTTCGGCCGCCGCACGGAACAGCTCCTTCTCGGCGGCTCGGGCCTCCTCCGGGAGCTCGGGCTGCGCGCCGTCCGGCAACCGGACTCCTTCGGACGGGCGGATGACGGGACCGAGCGCCACCCCGGGCACCACCGGGGTCCCGGCGAGGAGGAGCGGCCCGGCCGGGCCTGCGGTGGACACGAGACCGGATACGGAACTCGACATCGGGGGACCTCACTGACGCGAACGGGTGGGACTTACTGGAGAGGACCGGCGCAGGAGGGAGGCACCGGGGAACCGTCGGTGATCAGCGTCATGAATTTCTGTTGACTTGTCAACGGATCAGACGTAAAACAACACAGGCGCATACCGAATGCCACATGTTCGGGCAGGAGCCACAGCAGCGCAGGAGGCGAGCGTGCTCTATCCCGAAGAACGTCAGCAGGCGCTGGCAACCCTGGTCAGCGAGCGGGGCCGGCTGGCCGTGACCGCCGTCGCCGAGGAGTTCGGGGTGACCACGGAGACCGTCCGGCGCGACCTGGCCGTGCTCGAGCGTGCGGGGATGCTGCGCAGGGTCCACGGCGGTGCGGTGCCCTCAGGAGCGCTCACCCTGGTGGAGCCCGGTCTCGCCGAGCGGCACGGCACGCGGAGCGAGGCCAAGCGGAGGATCGCCGCGGCCGCGCTCGATCTGCTCCCGGCCACCGACGGCAGCGTCATCCTGGACGGTGGCAGCACCACGGCCGCCCTGGTCGACGTCCTGCCGCCGGACCGCCGCCTCTACGTCGCCACGAACTCGGTGCCGATCGCCTCTCGACTGTCCGTCTCCCCCGCCGTCACGCTGCACCTCCTCGGCGGACGGGTGCGCGGCATCACCCAGACCGCCGTCGGGGACGCGACCGTGCGGTCCCTGCAGGACCTCCGGGTCGACGTGGTGTTCCTCGGTACCAACGGGATCAGCGCAGGCCACGGTTTCAGCACGCCCGACGAGGCCGAGGCGATCACCAAGCGGGCGATGGTCCGCGCGGCCCAGCGCGTGGTCGTACTGGGGGACAGCAGCAAGCTCGGCCGTGAGCACCTCGTGCGCTTCGCGACCGTGGAAGACGTCGACGTGCTCGTCACCGACGACGAGGCCGATCCCCGCCTCGTCGCAGAGCTGGAAACGATGGGGATCGAGGTCCTGGTCGCATGACCCGTCCACCGGGCGGTCGCGTGGTCACCCTCACCGCCAACCCGAGCCTCGACCGGACCCTCGACCTACCGGGCCCGCTGATCACCGGCGGGATCGTGCGGCTGGCCGGCAGCGCCACCGAGCCGGGCGGCAAGGGTGTCAACGTGGCCCGCGCCATCGCGGCTGCCGGCGGCGACGTCGTGTCGGTGCTTCCGGCCGCAGCCTCCGACCCGATCGTCACGGCGCTGCACGCGTTGGGCCTGGAGCTGGCGACGGTGCCGGTGCAGACCCCGGTCCGCACCAACTACACGCTGGTCGACCCGGCGGGCACGACCACGAAGCTGAACGAGCCCGGCGCCGTCCTGACCAGCGCGACCCGAGCTGCGCTCAGCGACGTCCTGCACGAGCAGGCAGCGGCGGCGCGGTGGGTGGTCCTGTCCGGTTCGCTGCCGCCGTCGACGCCGGTCGACTGGTACGCGCAGCTGGTCACGTCGCTGCGTGACACCGGTACCCGGGTGGCCGTGGACACCAGCGAGGCTCCCCTGCTCGCCCTGCTGGCGGCCGGTCCCGCGGCGGCCCCGCATCTGCTCAAGCCGAACGCCGAGGAGCTCGCCCAGCTCGCCGGGGTCTCGGAGGAGGAGGTGCTGCGCGACCCGGACGCGACGCTGGCGGCGGTGCGCACCCTGCACGAGCGCGGCGTCACAGAGGTCCTGCTGACCCTCGGGGGCGAGGGGGCGCTGCTCTCGCGCGCGGACGGCGAGGTGTGGTCGGCACGGCCGCCGCAGGTCACCGTGCGCAGCACCGTCGGCGCGGGCGACTGCAGCCTCGCCGGATATCTGCTCGCCGACCTGGCCGGTGCCTCGCCGGCCGAGCGACTGCGCACCGCCGTCGCGTACGGAGCGGCCAGCGCGTCGCTCCCCGGATCCGCCGTCCCTACCCCGGCCCATGTGGACGCCGCTGCTGTACGGGTCACCGCCGGACCTCCCGGCATCAGTCCCGCCCCCGTAACGGCCGCCGGCCGGAACGCCCGCTGACCTCCGGAGAGGTTCTCCATGACAGCACTGATCACCCCCGACCTGGTCGCGCTCGGCGCCGACCTGGGCGCCGACAAGAGCGCGGTCATCCGCGGGCTGGCCGAGATGGTCGCCACCGCCGGCCGGGCGACCAGCGCCGACGGCCTGTATGCCGACGCCATGGCGCGGGAGGCACAGGCGGCGACCGGCCTTCCCGGCGGCCTCGCGATCCCGCACTGCCGCTCGGCGGCGGTCACGGAGGCCTCCCTCGGCTTCGCACGGCTGGACCCGAAGGTGGACTTCGGGGCGCCCGACGGTCCGGCGGAACTCGTCTTCCTCATCGCCGCGCCGGCTGAGGGCGACGCCGACCACCTCACCCTGCTCACCGCACTGGCCCGCGCCCTCGTCCGCCCGGACTTCGTGGCGTCGCTGCGGTCGGCGACCTCCCCGGAGGAGATCGTGGCGCTCGTGCAGGACGTCGTCGCTCCGGCGGCGCCCGCTCCCACGGCTACTGCTCCCGCCGCACCTGCTGCCGAGGCGCCAGCCGCACGGAAGAGCATCGTGGTGGTCAGCGCCTGCCCGACCGGCATCGCGCACACGTACATGGCCGCGGACAAGCTCGTGGCCGCCGGCAAGGCGGCCGGCGTCGACATCCACGTCGAGACCCAGGGTTCGTCGGGTTCGACTCCCCTGGACCCCACGGTGATCCGCAAGGCTGACGCCGCGATCTTCGCCGTCGACGTGGGCGTCAAGGACCAGGAGCGCTTCGCGGGCCTGCCGGTGATCCAGTCGGGCACGAAGCGCGCCATCAACGAGCCCGACGTGATGCTCCGCGAGGCCCTGGCCGCAGCTGACGACCCGAACGCCCGCCGGGTCGCAGGTGGCGCGGGAGCAGGAGGCGGCGGAGTGGGAGCCGCAGCTACCGGCGGGCGCAAGCCCAGCACCGGCGCGGAGATCCGCCGCTGGCTGCTCACCGGCGTCAGCTACATGATCCCCTTCGTCGCGGCCGGCGGCCTGCTCATCGCCCTGGGCTTCCTGCTCGCCGGCTACCGGATCGCCCAGGCCGATCCGGATACCGGCCAGTCGTGGGGCCTCACGTGGGCGCTGAAGAACTCGCTGTTCGACCTGCCGACCAGCAGCCTCGACCACCTCAACGGCGGCCTGGCGGGTTACCTCGGCGCCGTCCTGTACGTCGTGGGCAGCCTGGCCTTCGGCTTCCTCGTCCCGGCACTCGCGGGGTACATCGCCTACGCGATCGCCGACCGACCGGGCATCGCCCCCGGCTTCACCGTCGGGCTGGTGGCAAGCACGGTCGGCGCCGGCTTCCTCGGTGGCCTCATCGGCGGCATCATCGCTGGGTTGACGGCCCTCTGGCTGAGCCGACTCAAGGTCCCCGCGTTCACCCGCGGGCTCATGCCGGTGGTGGTCATCCCGCTGGGCGCCACGGTCATCGCCGGCGGCCTGATGGTCATCGTCCTCGGGCGACCGCTGGCCGCGGCGGTCACCGGCCTGACCAACTGGCTCAACGGCCTGTCGGGCGCGTCCGCGGTCCTGCTCGGCATCCTGCTCGGCCTCATGATGGCCTTCGACATGGGCGGCCCGGTCAACAAGGCCGCCTACGCCTTCGCGAGCGCCGGCCTCGCCAGTTGGATCTCGAACCCGACGGCCAACACCGGCCCGCTGGTGATCATGGCGACGGTCATGGCTGCCGGCATGGTGCCGCCCATCGCGCTCTCCGTGGCCACGTTCGTCCGGCCGCAGCTGTTCACCCCCGCCGAGCGCGGACAGGGCAAGGCCGCGTGGCTGCTCGGCCTCGCGTTCATCACGGAAGGGGCGATCCCGTTCGCCGCCGCCGATCCGCTGCGGGTCATCCCTCCGATCATGCTGGGCTCGGCGACCACCGGGGCGATCGTGGCGGCCAGCGGCGTGCAACTGTCGGCCCCGCATGGCGGCATCGTCGTGTTCTTCGCGATCAATGGGTTCCTGATGTTCGTGCTTGCGATCGCGGTGGGCACCGTCGTCGGGGCGGTTGCGGTGATCATCGCCAAGAGCATCGGCCGCACGCAGGCCGAGGACGTCCCCGAGGACGCCGTCGACCTCGTCCACGCCCACGTCCCCGCGCAGGTCGCCCAGCCGGCCCGGGCCTGACGCGGCAGGCTGCAGGCAGCCCAGCGCCCCCACCAGCGAGAAGAGGACAGATGCCCAGTCAGAACGTCACCGTCGGCTCCCGGGTAGGGCTGCACGCCCGGCCCGCCGCCCTGATCGCCGAGGCCGTCGGAAAGGCCGGCGTCCCGGTCACCCTGAACACCCCGGGCGGCGCGCCGATCGACGCGGGATCGCCGTTGATGATCATGACCCTCGGGGCCAAGCAGGGCGCCGAGGTCGTGGTCACCAGCGACGACCCAGCCGTGCTCGAGGAGATCGTCGGCATGGTCGCCCAGGACCTGGATGCCGAATAGCCCCAGATCCCCACGAACGAGGCGGCGCCCGTCCCCTGCAGAAGGGGGCGGGCGCCGTCTCGTCGTTGTCGGGTGTCAGCTGGGACGCTCGACGTCCCCCCGCCAGGCACCGGTCTCGATGCCCCGGCTCTCGATGAACTCCTTGAAGCGCTTGGCGTCGGCCTTGACCTGGCGGTCGTCGACGCCGACGGCCGCGCCGGCCTTCTCGACCAGGCCCTCGGGCTCCCAGTCGATCTGGATCATCACGCGGGTCTTCGCGTCGTCCAGGCGGTGGAAGGTGACCACGCCGGCGTGCTTGGCCTCACCTGTGGTGCTGGTCCAGGCGATGCGCTCCTCGGGGTGCTGCTCGGTGATCTCGGCATCGAACTCGCGCTCGACCCCGCCGATCTTCGTCACCCAGTGGGTGTGCTTGTCGTCGAGCTGCGTGATGCGCTCGACGCCGCCCATGAAGTGGGGGAACGACTCGAACTGCGTCCACTGGTCGTAAGCCACACGGATCGGTACGTCGACTTCGATGGCTTCCTGCACGCTGGCCACGG
>JAOPWM010000163.1 GCA_025965695.1 Blastococcus sp. | reverse complement strand
CTTCCCCGATCCCGCCTCAGCGCCCATAGCTGCCCACTGGCGCGATGGCGCCGCCAAGCTGCTCGAGCGCCAGCTCGCACAAGTGGCACCCATCAGCTCGTAAGCGAAGGGACGAGCTGAAGTCCGGCGCCGGGCCGGGCCGGGGGCACATGTAGGGATCGCCCGGACAGCTCGCTGTCGCTGTCACCGTCCCCTTTGTCACTGCTGACGATCTCTGTCACCTCCCACAGGCCTCGAAGGCCACCTCGCGATCGATGCCGTCGGGCAGTTCCTTGAGTCCGCTCTCGCTGCGGTCGATCCCGACCACGAGGAAGTCGCGGGTCGGTGAGGGTCGCCGCGGTCGCGCGGCCGAGTTCACCGGCCGCGCCCGCCACGGTGGCCACGCGCGTGTCGTCGCTCATCGTCGACTCTCCTGCGAATCGGTGACCGGATCGCGTCGTGGCTCGCTGGTCATGGGGGGCACCTCCTCTGGGGGCCGCGCAGAGCTCAGGTGTGGAGGACGGGGATGCCGACGCCGAGGTCGAGCCGCATCGACTCGACGAGGGCGAGCGTGCTGCTGGCGGTGTAGACGTCGGCGGCGGTCAGCACCCCGGTGTACTTCTGGACGATCGGTGCGGCGGCCTGCTCGGTCACGGTGTCGGTGTAGGCCTTCACCCCGGCCCAGGCGTTCTGGCCGCACTTCATGAAGAAGGGGGTCGGGTCGACGGTGGCGATGGCGGTCCGGATGCTCTCGGCCATGTCCGCGAAGAACTGCTGGTGGGTGACGACGTCGTCGCGGGTGCCGAGCCGGCCCAGGCGCCGCCAATGTAGTGCCGCCACGGGTAGGTCAGCGCGATACCCGGCGCCTCGATGAAGCCGGGGATGTCGGTTGCGACGTTGACGTTGTAGATGGGCACCCAGCCGGGCAGCACGACGTCGACGAGCATCAGCGTGTCGTGGTCGGGCAGATGGATGTAGATGTTGTCCGCGGCGTGGTTGGTGCCGCGCCACGCGAGTTCCACCCGCTCGCCGCCGACCTGCAGCGTGTAGCGGTCGTCGAAGGTGACCTCCGGCGCCGGTCGGTCGGGGTCGTCGTAGCCCAGCAGCAGCCGTCGGGTCTCCGCGTGGCCGATGCGGACGACGTCGCGACCGAACAGCCCCGACGCGGCTGCGTGGTCGGCGTGGTGGTGCGAGTGCACGAGGTGCGTGACCTCGTGGGACACGCCGTTCTCGGCAGCGACCTGGTCGACGGCCCGCTGCAGGTTGCCCCCGATGCTCGCCGGCGCGTCGAGGAGGACAACGCCGTCCGCTGTGGTGAGGAACGCCGACGCGTACACGCCGTCGGTGACCCAGTAGAGGTTGCGCTCGACCCGCCCGACGTAGAAGCCCTGATCGTTCAGCGCCGGGCCGAGCGCCGACGGCGGGATCGGCGCGAAGTCGGGCAGGGTGGGGGTGCTCCTCGCGCCGGCGGGGGGTGCTGTGGTCATGGGAACTCCCTGGGTGTCTCGGGCACGTCCTGGGCCGTGCGCCCTATGCGAGGAATGCAGGCTCGCCCGCGGGCAGGTGAGAGATCGTCACCGGATCCCGGTGATTCCCCTGGGTAGGCACCACGGTGGGGGTCGAGGCCGCCCGTTGACAGTTCGCGCACCGGCCTGGTACCGAGGGCGTGCTACGGCTGGGCCGGCGGGGGTAGCACGCCAGTCGGATACCGAGGCAGGCCCCGTGACGGTGGCTCCAGCGACGACCGGCCTGATCGACCGGGACGAGCTTCTCGCGGCGCTCGACCGCGCGGCGGCGCGCCAGGTGACGGTCATCTCGGCTCCGGCCGGGAGCGGGAAGACGTGCCTGCTGCGCGCCTGGGCCACCCGCCCAGGCCGGCCCCGCCTCGCCGTCGTCCAGGTGAACCGCGACGAGCACGACGCCCAGTCGTTCTGGCTGGCCGTGCTGCGCGCGGTCCGGCGGGCCTCCGATGCGTCCGGCCGCGCGGCACCGCCAGCGGGAACGCCCGACGGCAACGCCCGGGCGATGGCCGACCGAGTGCTCGCGGAGGTCACCGAGGCTGCCGGCGACCTCACTCTGGTCATCGACGATCTGCACGAGCTGAAGTCCGCCGAGGCGGTCGCCCAGATCGCCGGCCTGCTGACCTCGCTTCCCTCCGGTGTGCACGCGATCCTGGCCACCCGCCGCGACCTGCGGCTGGACCTGCACCGGCTGCGCCTCGTGGGGGAACTCGTCGACATCCGGGCAGCGGACCTGCGCTTCACCGACCGGGAGACGCGCCGGCTCCTGGACGCCGCCGGGGTCCGGCTCTCCGACGACGGGCTGGGCGTCCTGCAGCGGCGGACGGAGGGGTGGGCCGCGGGCCTCCGGCTGGCGGTGCTCTCCCTGGCCGGACGCGCCGACCCCGAGCGCTTCGTCGCCGAGTTCTCCGGGACCGACCGCACGGTCGCCGAGTACCTGCTCGCGGAGATGCTGGACCGTCAGCCGGACGACGTGCGGCAACTCCTGCTGCGGACCTCGTTGCTCGACCGCGTCAACGGCGAGCTGGCCGATCTGCTGACCGGCCATCGCGGGTCGGAACGGAGCCTGCTGGACCTCGAGGACGCGAACGCGTTCGTCGTCTCCCTCGATCCGCAGCGGACCTGGTTCCGCTACCACCACCTGTTCGCCGATCTGCTCCGGCTGGAACTGCGGCGGACCCTCCCCGAGGAGGTGCCCGCACTGCACCGGCGGGCCGCCGGCTGGTTCCTCCAGCACGGCGACGTCGTCGACGCCATCCGGCACACCCAGGCGGCCGGCGACTGGTCCGCCGCGGCGCGGCTGCTCGCCGACCACTCGTTCGGTCTCACCCTGGACGGGCAGGCCCAGACCATCGAGGCGCTGCTGCGTGCCTTCCCACCGGGTGCGGACGGCGACACCTCCGAACTGGCGATCGCCCACGCGACGACCGACCTCGCCCAGGGCCGGTTGGACGAGGCCGCCGCGCACCTCGCGGTCGCGGAATCGCACACCGGGACGACTCCGCCCGCGCGCCGGCGCCGTCACCAGGTGGCGATCGCCGCACTCAAGGTGTCGCTGGCCCGGCGGCGCGGATCCCTGGCCGGCGTCCGGGAGCAGGCCGCGTTCCTCACCTCGCCGGTGACGGGGCAGTCCGACGAGGACATCGCTCTCGACAACGACCTGCGCGCCGTCGGGCTGATGAACCTGGGCATCATCGAGGCATGGTCCCTGGGGACCGAGGACGCCGAACGCCACCTCCTCGAGGGCGCGGCCCTGGCGCGGGAGAACGGGCACCCCTACCTGGAGGTCTCCTGCCTGGCCCAGCTCGCCTTCGCGTCGAAGATCCACCGGTTGGCCACCACCCGGCGGCGCTGCTCCGACGCGATCGTCCGCGCCGAGCAGCTGGGATGGGGCGCCGAGCCCATCCTCGCGCCCGCGTTCGTTGTGGGGGCCGGCGCCATGGCGTTGGCGGGCGACTACGACGGGGCGCGGCGAAGCCTGGAGCGCGCGACCCGGGTCCTGCGGTCGGACAGCGGGCCGGGCATCAAGCTGCTGCTGCGCATCGGGGAGGGGATGCTGCACGCTGGCCAGGGCCACCTCCCCGAGGCCGTCGCGGCGTTCGAGGCCGCCGAAAACCTGCGGTCGCAGCTGGAGGGATCGCACGTGCTGGCGAACCAGGTGACCGGCTGGCTATTGGTCACGCAGGCCAGGATGAACAGAACCGGCGAGGCCCGCACCGCGCTCGCCTCGCTCGATCCCGACCGGGCGGACGCAGGGGAGATCCGCAACGGCCGCGCGGCGGTCTTCCTCGCGGACGGCGAGCCGGCCGCGGCCCTCGCCGTCCTGACCGACGTCCTCGACGGCACGGCGCCGGTCATCGGCTACCTGGCGGTCGTCGAGGCCCACCTCCTGGGCGCCCGCGCAC
>JAOPWM010000061.1 GCA_025965695.1 Blastococcus sp. | reverse complement strand
CGAGCAGCCGGGCGACCTCGTCCTCGCGCCGTTCCGCTCCGACCCGCACGTCCAGGTGGACACGGTTCTTGACCGTCTTCGCCTCCGGCACCTCCTGGAACAGCACCCGCGGCCGGCCCGCGTCGGGTGAGTTCAGAGCGGCGCCCGCCTTCCAGACCAGCGCGCCGCGGTGCTTCGTCGTGTCCTCCTCCGATGCGGCGCCGACCTCGACCATTCGGCGGATGAAGGACTCGTCCTGTGCCTCGACCTGCCAGCCGAGCGCCTCGGCCCACCAGTCGGCGAGCCCGTGCGGGGCCGAACAGTCGATGGTCACCTGGAAGTCGAACGCCATGGCCGGACGTTAGGACAGCCCACCGACGTTCCGGCAGCCCTCAGAGCTCGCGGGCCAGCCCGGCCCGCAGGGTGGCCTCGTCGGGGATCGTGGCGTCGCTGCAGTGATCACGCAGTACCTGCGAGAACGGCGGGAACGCCGAGCGGTCCACCCTCCGCTCCGGGTCCCACAGCCCCGAGCGCATCACCGACTTCGAGCACTGGAAGTACGCCCGCTCCACCTGCAGCACCAGCACCGACAGCGGCGCCCGGCCGAACTCGGTGAAGTCGATGCCGAGGGAGTCGGCCGCTACGAGCGTCGTCGTGCCGTACACCCGCAGCGTCTCGTCGATCCCCGGCACGAAGAACATCAGTGCTGCCCGTGGGTTGCCCGCGAGGTTGCGCAGGCTGTCGACCCGGTTGTTGCCCTGCCGGTCGGGCATGGCCAGGCGGTTCTCGTCCAGCACCCGGACGAAGCCCGGGTCACCGCCACGGGGCGAGACGTCGGGCCACCCGTCGGGGGACGCCGTGGCCAGGGTCGCGAACGGCGCCAGCCGGATGAACGCCGCACAGTGCTCGTCGATCCGGTGGATGACCTTGTCCAGGACACGCTGTCCCGGGGCGCGGTACCGGTCGAGCGGGGAAGGAGCCACGGGCCGACCGTAGACGCCGGATAGCGTGGCCTCCCGTGCCGCAGGTGTGGAGTTCCCCCGTCCGTTTCGTCGAGTGCGACCAGCAGGGCATCGTGTTCAACGCCCACTACCTCGTCTGGGCCGACGAGGCGGTGAACAACTGGTGGGCCGGCCGCGGCGTGGACTGGCCGGAGCTCAACGGCCGCGGTCTGGAGTACGTGGTGGTGGCCAGCGCACTGGAGTGGCGCTCGTCGGCCCGCTACGGCGACACCGTCGAGGTCGACGCCGAACTGGAGAAGCTCGGCCGCACGAGCCTCACGGTGCGCTTCGTCGTCCGTGTGGGCGAGCGACTGTGCTGCGAGGTCCGCACGACCTACGTGTGCACCGCAGGTGGGTCGGCGACCCCATGGCCGGAGGAGGTCCGCGCGCTGGTCAGCGAGGGCTGAGACCCGCCCCCGGTGGCAGGAGCGGCAGGCCGGGGGGCGGTCCGGACTCGATCAGCCGCCACAGCGCCTCCGTGTCGGCGTGCTCGGTGATGAGGTCGCCGAGCCGGTCGAGCCGCTCCTCCCGGACGGCGGCGAAGTCGGTGTCGGGAGCGGGGACGAAACGCCGTCCGCTGGTCCGCGCGACCTCGGCGAGGAAGGCGCGGCGGAACCCGTCGTTCTCCAGCGCCCCGTGCCACGTCGTCCCGAACACCGCGCCGGACCGGGCGCCGTCCAGGAACGCCTCGGCGCCGTCGTCGACGGCGACCACGCCGTGGTGGATCTCGTACCCGTGTACCACCTGCCCGAGGGCCTCCCCGGAGGGCCGGCCGAGCGTCTTCTCCCGTGCGAACCGGACGTCGGCCGGCAGCAGGGCCAGACCGGGGACCGTGCCCGCGCCGGACTCGACGTCGTCGGTGATCGTCCGGGCGAGCATCTGGTAGCCGCCGCAGATGCCCAGGACCGCCCCTCCCGCCGCCGCTCGCCGAAGGACGGCCTCGGCGAGGCCGGTCTCGCGCAACCAGGCCAGATCGGCCACGGTGGACCGGCTGCCGGGCAGCACCACGAGGTCGGCGTCGGCCAGTTCCTCCGGACGGACGGCGTACCGGAGGAGCACGCCCGGCTCGGCAGCCAGGGCGTCCAGATCGGTGAAGTTCGACAATCGGGGGAGCCGGGCGACCGAGACCCGCAGCACCTCCTCGCCCTGCGGCGCCAGGCCCGGGATCCCGGCCGTGGGCAGGCCGAGCGAGTCCTCGACGTCGAGCTCGAGTCCGCCCAGCCAGGGGAGGACCCCGAGCGTCGGCCGGCCGGTGAGTCGGGTCAGCTCGGCCAGCCCGGGTTCGAGCAGCCGCACGTCGCCGCGGAACTTGTTGACCAGGAAGCCGGCGACCAGCCGCTGGTCCTCGGGCGGCATCAGGGCGACGGTGCCGTACAGCGCGGGGAAGACCCCACCGCGGTCGATGTCACCGACGACCACCACCGGGAGCTGCGCGGCGGTCGCCAGGCCCATGTTCGCGATGTCGTCGCGCCGGAGATTGATCTCGGTGGGGGAGCCGGCGCCCTCGCAGACGACGACGTCGAACCGCGACCGGAGGTCGGCCAGGCTCTCGAGCACCTGCTCGAGCAGCGCGGCCTTCATCGGCCGGTAGGACAGCGCGGTGACGTCGGCGACGGCGCGGCCGAGGACGACGACCTGGCTGGAGTTCTCGCCGCCGGGCTTGAGCAGCACCGGGTTCATCGCCGCCTCGGGCTCGACGCGGGCGGCGGCGGCCTGCATGACCTGGGCGCGCCCGATCTCCGCGCCGTCGGCGGTGACCATCGAGTTGTTGCTCATGTTCTGCGCCTTGAACGGCGCGACCGAGACGCCCTGGCGGACCAGCCACCGGCAGATGCCCGCCGTGACGACCGACTTGCCCGCGTCCGACGTCGTCCCGGCGACCAGGAGCGCGCCGGTCATGCCGTCGCGGACGGTGCTCCGCCCCAGCCCACCTTGTCCTGGCCGGACAGCTCTGCGATCGCCTCCATGATGGTGTCGGTCACCTCGCGCCGCGCCTTGCCGTTGCCGGCCTTGCCCCGGTGCTCGGGGAAGGTGAGCGGCCGCCCGAAGGTCACCGAGAAGCGGTGCGGACGCGGCCAGCTCGCACCGATGGGCTGGATGCGGTCGGTACCGGACACGGCGACCGGGACGACGGGGCAGTCGGCGGTCAGCGCCAGCCAGGCGACGCCGGTCTTCCCGCGGGCCAGCCGGCCGTCACGGGAGCGGGTGCCCTCCGGGTAGATGCCGAAGCCGCCTCCCGCTCGGAGGACGGTCATCGCGGTGTCGAGCGCCTCCTGGGCGGCGCGGTGCGTCTCCCGTTCGACGGGCAGCGCGCCCAGGGCGGTGAAGAGCGTGCGGGCCAGCCATCCGCCGATGCCCGTGCCGGTGAAGTACTCGGCCTTGGCCAGGTAACCGACCCGGCGAGGGGCCATGAGCGGGATGACCATGCTGTCGATGAAGGACAGGTGGTTGCTCGCGATGATGAACGGCCCGGTGGCCGGCACGTTCTCGCGGCCGGTGATCGTCGGCCGGAAGACGACCAGGAACAGCGGTCGCAGGACGAGTCGGGCGATGAGGTAGAGCACGCCGCGCTTCCCCTCCCCAGGGCCTCGGTGCCCGCGCAGACGGGCGCGTCGGCGGGGTGCGGGGGCATTCTCCCGAATGGCTCTGGGAGAAGGGGAACCAGGCCGCCTCCAGGCTTACCGGAGGGGCTGAGTGGGAGGGCAGGCGTCCCGGATGATCGCGCGGACGTCGTCCGGCAGGCGGGTGCGGCCGGCCGCCGAGTCGGTGATCACCTGGGCGACGTCGCGGACCTTCCGGTGGGTGTGGCTGGAGATGTGCGCCAGCAGGTCGAACGCCACCTGGTCGCTGCAGCTGGTCAGCAGCATCAGGATCCCCTTGGCCTGCTCGATCGACGCGCGGCTGGCCATCGCGGCCCGCAGCTGGCCGACCTCGGCCTGGAGGGCCTGGGCCCGTTCGGTCGGTGAGCCGGGCGGATGGCACTCGGTGATGTCGATGGCCATGCCCTCGACGGCGGCGACGGAGCCGCCGCCGCCGAGCTGCGGCTCGCCCACGAGGACGACGTCACGCTCCTGCCCGTCCGCCCGGACCATCCGGGTCTCCAGCGCGAAGTCCCGGCCCGTGGCGCACGCACCGGAGATGGCCTCGAGGAGGCGCGTGCGGTCCTCCGCCCGCTGGTACTGGAGGTAGGCCTCGGTGTCGGGCTGTGGGGACCCGGGCTGCAGGCCGTAGAGGGTGAACATCTCGGGGGACCACCACCAGCCGCCGGTCTGCCGGTCGTAGCGGTAGCGCCCAGCGACGCGAGTGGCTTCCGGTGGGTACCCGTCCCCGCTTCTGGGGACCGGCGCGGACTGCACCGGCGGGGTCGACGGATATGGAGCACGATCGACGACCAGATGCCGGGACACGGCCGGTGAGGTCATGCCTTTCCCCCTTACCAGAGGCGAGCCGGCTGGCCGGCCGAACCCCAGGACCGTGAGTTCGACCCTGCGGATCCGCGGTCTCGAGGGCCGTCGCTCCGATACGAGGACGGTACGGCCCGTTCCGGAGGCCTGGATGAGTCCAACGGCCGAAGTAGGCAGATCTACCGAGGCCAGGATGCGGCGACTGCGTCGCGTCGTCACCGCGGGTGCCAGGGTGGCGACGCGACGCTCAGACCACCGGTGCTCAGACGACGCTGAGAGGCCGCGAGGGCCTCGTCCGGATGGGATCCGAGCGCAGCGTGCGGCAGACCGTCTCCAGAATCCCGACCGCGGCCCGCAGCTGCGCCGGCGCCAGGGTGAACGGCAGGCGCAGGTGATCGTCGAACGCGTGCCCGGTCCCGAACGCCCGTCCTTCGGCGAGGAGGAGCCCGAGGGGGGCGGCTGCGGCCACCACGGCGGCGGAGCTGAGGTCTGGGGGCAGGCGGCACCACAGGGAAAGGCCGCCGGCCGGGCACGGAGCCGACCAGCCGGGGAGCCGGGCCGCGATCTCGTCGCGGAGGACGTCGCGTCGTTCGCGCAACTGTGCGCGGCGCAGGTCCAGCACGTCATCGAGTTCACGCACCAGCGCGGTCGCGGCGAGCTGGTCGACCATGCCGACGGACAGCTGGCGGCGGGTCAGGGCGGCGCCGAGCTGATCGGCGAGGGCGGCGTCGGTCCGCAGCCAGCCGATGCGCAGCCCACCCCACACGGCCTTCGACAGCCCGCCCGTCGTCACGGTCGCGGCGTCCGGCAGGCCGGCGGCGTAGGGCGGTTCGGCCGCACCGTCCAGGGTCAGCTCGGCGGCGACCTCGTCGGCGACGGTCAGCACGCCCTGCTGCCACAGCGTCGCGGCCAGCCGGCGCCGGCCGCTCGCGGACAGGCGCGCGCCGGTCGGGTTGGAGAAGTCCGGCATGAGGAAGGCCAGCCGGGGACTGCTCTGCCGGGCTGCCAGGCCGGCAGCACGGGCCAGGTCGTCGGGTTCGGCCGGGTCCACGGGCACCGGCACGCACCGGCCCCCGGCCGCGGACACCATGCCGAGCACCCCGGGATAGGTGGGGTGCTCGACCAGCACGCGGTCCCCCGGCTGCAGCAGGGTGTCGAGCACCACCGCGGTCGCGTCGCCGACGCCTGCGGTGATGACGATCTGCTCGGCGCCGGTGGGCAGGCCGCGGGCGGTGAACCGGTCCGCGACAGCGGTCCGCAGCTCGTACAGGCCGGTCGGGGCGTAGCCGTGGCCGGTCAGCCGGGCGGGCAGCTCGGTGAGTGCCTGCCGGTACGCCGGGAGTAGCTGCGGGGCCGCCTCGGGCGCGGCGTGCGCCAGGTCGAGCAGGCTCGGATCGCTGCTGGGAGGCCCCCAGGGCGAGGCGATGCCGGGCAGCTCCGTGACGGTGCCGGAGCCGTGCCGCGTGCTCGCGAAGCCCTCCTCGCGCAGCACGCGGTAGGCCGACGCGACGGTCACCCTGCTGACGGCGAGCTCACCGGCCAGTTCGCGCTCGGCGGGCAGCCGGCTACCCGCGGGCAGGGAGCCGGCGGTGACCAGATCGCGGATACGCCGGGCCAGTCCGGCGTAACGAGGGGTCGGCAGGGCCTCGACCGGGCCGATGAGCGCGGCGAGCTCACGCGGTCCGGTGGACTGATCGGAGGCCAGTGGCATGCGGCCACCATGCCGGATTGGTCTGCTTCCGGCAAGGCTCGGGAATGCCACTCTCGTCTCATGACACCCGGTGGCGTTCTCCTCGTCCTGTTTCTGCTCGGGCTGGGCGGCCTGTTGGTGGCCACGCTCGTCATCGCGTGCCGCGGCGGCTGCGGCCCCGGCGACCCGCCCGCCAGCCACGCCCGGATCGATCCGGCGGGCTTCTTCGAGCTGCCGGGGTCACGCGGCGTGCTGCCCCGCCACCCGGCTCAGCGGCGGCAGTCGCGCGGGCCGCGCCGCAACCGGACCGCTGCGGCCAGGACCGCCGCCGCGATCCAGACGGTTCGTGAGAGCCGGACGGCCCGGTGGATGTCGCTCGCCGCGGGCGCTCGACCAGAGCCCAGCCTCGGGCGGTCCTCGACCCGGCTGCCGTAGACGTTGCGGCCGCCCACCCGGAGCCCCAGCGCGCCGGCCATGGCGGCCTCACACCGCCCGGCGTTGGGGCTCGGGTGAGCCGCTCCGTCACGGCGCCAGGTGCGCAGAGCCTCCGCGGGGGAGCCGCCGGCCAGCGGCGCGCAGACCACGGTCAGCGCCGCCGTGAGGCGGGCGGGGAGCCAGTTCGCGACGTCGTCGGCGCGGGCGGCTGCCCAGCCGAAGCGCTCGTACCGCGGCGAGCGATGGCCCACCATCGCGTCCAGGGTGTTGATCGCCCGGTACCCCAGCAGCCCCGGGACACCGGCCACCGCACCCCAGAACAGCGGAGCGACCGCAGCGTCGGAGGTGTTCTCCGCGACGGACTCCACCGTGGCCCGCGCCAGTTCGCCCTCGTCCAGCCCGCTCGGGTCCCGTCCGGCGAGGGCGGGCAGGGCAGCACGGGCGGCCGGGAGGTCTCCCGCGGCCAGCGCCCGGTGCATCGTCTCCGCGGCGCGGCCCAGTGACGTTCCGCCGAGCACCGTCCAGGTCGCTGCGGCGGTGAGCAGGACCCGGGCGGCGGGATGCCGCCGGCCGGCCCGGTCCAGTGCCGCTCCCAGGCCGACGGCCGCAGTGGTGAGAGCGAGGGTGTGTCCGGCGCCGGCCGGCCGGGAGTCCCGCCAGAGCCGCCGCTCCAGGGCGGCGGCCGCGGCGCCGAAGCCGGCGACCGGATGGCGACGGCGCGGATCGGCCAGGACCAGGTCCGCCAGGGCCCCGAGGGCGAGGCCGGCAGCTGTCGTGAGGTGCATGCGCGGCCGGGTCACGGAGGCATGGTGTCAACAGGTGCCGCGGGCCCGTCCCTAGGATCGGCGGACATGCGCCTGCCCGGCCGTTACGACGGCGTCGCCCGGCCGATCGTCACCTACGGCAGCAACCCGGTCCTGCACCGGCCTTGCGTGCCCGTGACCCAGTTCGACGGGGACCTCCGGCGGCTCCTGCTGGACATGTTCGCCAGCATGGCCGAGGCCGACGGCGTGGGCCTGGCCGCCAACCAGATCGGCGTCGACGCACGCATCTTCGTCATCGACTGCCCGGACGCCGACGGTGAGGACGTCGTGGGCTACGCGATCAACCCCACGCTGTCGCTGCCGCCCCCGGTGGGTGACGAGCCCGCTGAGGAGATCACCGAGGAGGGCTGCCTGTCGGTCCCCGGCCCCTACGCCGAGCTCCCGCGTGCCTTCCGGGCCCGCGTCGACGGCGTGGACCTGAAGGGCCAGCCGGTGTCCATCGAGGCGACCGGGATGGCCGCACGCTGCCTGCAGCACGAGATGGACCACCTCGAGGGCACGGTCTACGTCGATCTCCTGCCCGAGGAGCAGCGCGAGCAGTTGCTGGCCGAGGCGGCCGGCCCGACGGGAGACCTCCCGGCGTGAACAGGACGGTGGTGGTCGTGGGCATCGGCGCCGACGGCTGGGACGGACTCTCGGCAACCGCCCGGCAGGCGGTCGAGGGAGCCGACGTCCTGCGGGGAAGCTCCCGTCAGCTCGGCCTGATCCCCGGCGACGTCGCGGCCGAGCGCGTTCCGTGGCCCTCGCCCATGGGGCCGGCCCTGCAGGAACTCCCGGACGCCCATCCCGGCCGCCGCGTCGTCGTCCTCGCCAGCGGGAACCCCATGCTCTCCGGCGTCGGCGCCTCCCTGGTCCGGCTGCACGGTCCCGGCGCGGTGGAGATCGTGCCGCACCCGTCGTCAGTGACGCTGGCCTGCGCCCGGATGGGCTGGGCGGTGGAGGAGACGACGGTGGTCTCCGTCGTCGGCCGGCCCGTCGAGCTGGTGCTCCCGCACGCCACCCCCGGGCGCCGGCTGGTGGTCCTGGGGTCGGACACGTTCACCCCGGCCGAGGTCGCCACGCTGCTTGCCGACGGCGGCTACGGCGCCAGCGGGCTGACCGCGCTCGCCCAGCTGGGCGGTCCGGGGGAGCGGCGGTTCACCGGCACCGCCGGCGACTGGCCGCACGCCGAGACCGACCCGCTCGTCGTCACCGCCGTCGAGGTGGTCGCCGACGCGGGCACCGTGCCGTTGCCCACCGTGCCCGGTCTCCCCGACGAGACCTATGCCCACGACGGTCAGCTGACCAAGCGGGACGTCCGCGCGATGACGCTGGCCCGGCTCGCCCCGCTGCCGGGACAGCTGCTCTGGGACGTCGGGGCCGGAGCGGGGTCCATCGGCATCGAGTGGATGCGGGTCCACCCCTCCTGCCGGGCGGTCGCGATCGAGGCGCATCCCGAGCGGGCCTCGCGGATCGCCCGGAACGCGGCCCGGCTCGGCGTGCCCGGACTGCGGGTCGTCGAGGGCCGGGCTCCCCAGGCGCTCACGGGACTGCCGGTGCCCGACGCGGTCTTCGTCGGCGGCGGGGCGACGACGCCGCAGCTCCTGGACATCTGCTGGGACGCGCTGGCACCCGGTGGGCGGCTCGTGGTCAACGCGGTCACGGTGCAGAGCGAGGCGGTGCTGGCGGACTGGTTCTCCCGGGTCGGCGGCGAGCTCCTGCGGATCGCCGTCCAGCGGGCCGAACCGGTCGGGTCATTCACCGGCTGGAAGGCCGCGATGCCCGTGACGATCTGGTCGGTGACCAAGCCGTGACCGTGCACTTCATCGGTGCCGGACCGGGTGCCGCCGACCTGATCACCGTCCGGGCGGCGCGGCTCATCGCGTCGTCCCCGGTCTGCCTCTACGCCGGGGCGCTGGTTCCCCGGGACCTGCTGGACACCGCGCCGCCCGGCGCGCGGCTGGTCGACACCGCCGACCTGGACCTCGACCAGATCACCGCCGAACTCGTCGCCGCGCACGAGGCCGGCCTCGACGTCGCCCGGCTGCACTCCGGTGACCCGTCGGTCTACAGCGCGATGGCCGAGCAGATGCGCCGCCTGGACGCGGCCGGGGTGCCCTACGACGTCGTGCCGGGGGTGCCGGCCTTCGCGGCCGCGGCGGCGTCCCTGAAGCGGGAGCTGACCGTGCCGGGGGTGGGGCAGACGGTGGTGCTGACGCGCACCTCCGCACGGTCCACGCCGATGCCTGCCGGCGAGGACCTGGCGACCCTCGGTGCCTCCCGGGCCACCCTCGTCCTGCACCTGGCCGTGCAGCGGATCGCGGAGCTCGTGCCGGAACTGCTGCCGAACTACGGGGCCGACTGCCCGGTCGCGGTGGTCGCCCGCGCCAGCCGGGGCGACGAGCTGATCCTCCGGGGCACGCTGGCCGACATCGCCGAACAGGTCGCCGCCGCCGGGGTGCAGCGGACCGCGGTGGTGATCGTGGGTCGGGTGCTCACCGCCGGGGAGTTCCCCGACAGCCACCTCTATTCGACGACGCGATGCCGCTGAGCCGGTCCGGCCCGCCCGACGACGGTGCCGGCGCGGTCGATGACCACGACGTCGACCGCGACCGGCGCCTCCCGCAGCACACCGATCGCCGTCTCGCGGGCGCCGGCGGCGACCAGGTCGCCGAGCGGCAGTCCCGCGGCCTGGCACTGCTGGAGCGCGTCGAGCGCGGTGTTGGCGGCGCGCACGCCCTCGATCAGTTCCAGCGATCCGCCGGCATCCCGGACCAGCTGCGCGAGGGCCTCGGGGGAGACCTGGGAGCGGGCCGAGTGCAGGTCGAGGTGCCCGTCGGCCAGCTTGGCCAGCTTGCCGATCCCGCCGGCGATGGTCAGCCGTGGGACCGGGTGGCGCCGCAGGTACTTCAGCACCGCGCCGACGAAGTCGCCCATGTCCAGGAGTGCGTCCTCGGGCAGGCCGTAGAGCTCGGTGACCACCCGCTCGCTGGTGCTGCCGGTGCACCCGGCCACGTGCTGGTGCCCGGCGGCCCGGGCGACGTCGATGCCGCGCCGGATCGAGTCGATCCACGACGAGCACGAATAGGGGATGACGACGCCGGTCGTCCCGAGGATCGACAGGCCGCCGAGGAAGCCCAGCCGCGGGTTCCACGTCTTCCGGGCCTGCTCCTCGCCGTTCTCCACGGAGACCTCGACTACG
>JAOPWM010000011.1 GCA_025965695.1 Blastococcus sp. | reverse complement strand
GCACCGCTCGGCCCAGCGGCACTGCTCGCAGTAGCCGATCGGCGAGGGGCCGGTCGCCGGTGGCGTGGCCACGAAGGTCTCCAGCCGGGCCCGCGCGCGACGGGCATACGCGGCGACGTCGATCAGCCGCCACGGGCGTGAGGCGCCGTCCCCGGTGACGACGTGGATCCGCTCCGGCGCTACCCCCTGGAGCACCGTGAGCCGCTCGGCGTACGTGGCCATCTGCAGCAGCGCGGCGACCTTCAGTTTCCGGGCGAGCTTGGTGTCGGCGATCTCGTAGGACCATTCGCCGAGGTCGGACGGCGCCTCGACGCGAAGCAGGAAGTCGGCCTGCCCGCCCCAGGCGCCGTCGAAGAACGTCCCCTGGTAGACGACGTCGACGCCGCGGCGCATCGCCTCGACGGTCTGCTCCTCCGCCCGGCGGCGGCCCACCGCGTCGAAGACGGTGTCGATCTCCGCCACCGACTTCCCGGCAGCTTTAAGCGACTCCAGGGACTTCTTCTCGTGGTCGAGGCCGCGGTCGAAGACGAGCTGCACCTCCTCCGACACCTCGACGTCCGGCGCCGCCCACTCCCCCGCCGCGACCCCGAGGTCGAGCCGGGTGAGGTGCCGGCACTCCTGGTGGTGGGTCACGTCGGTCGGGCTCAGCACCAGCTGCCCGTCGAGTCGCTGCATCGCCCCGTGCCTCCCGATCGCCGTCGTCGGCAGCCTGCCGGACGTCGTCCGGATCACCCTGCCGCGCCACAGGGTTAGCGGACGCCACCGACACGACTCCGGGGGCTCAGGCTCCCGGAGTCGCAGGTGTCACCCGATCGAGCGAAGGCCGTCAGACCGCCGTCGGCACCCGGTCGGCCGGTCGCCGTCGGACCGACCGCACCGTCCGGGCGGCCGCGTTCCGCGCCAGGCCGAGGATCGGCCCGGTGTCCCACGACTGCCGCGGAGGCTCGGCGGGTTCCGCCGTCGGCGCGGTGGGCGTCTGCTCCGGCCTGCCCGCCGCGAGGTCCGCGATGGCCGCCCGTCGCCGCGCCAGGATCGCCGCCTTCTGCCGGTCGACCCGCTCTCGCTCGGCCAGCACCAGCAGCTCCTCCTTCGCCTGCGCCACGGTCAGCCGCGACTCCTGCGCGAGCTCCTCGATCTCCACGTCGCCGGAGTCGCGCAGGGCCGCCAGCCGGTCGTAGGCGCTGGGCGGGGCGAAGTTCAGCAGCAGTTTCATGAGCACCGGCAGGATTTCCACGCACATGAAAAGCAGCGAAAGCATGAACTGCGCCATCGCCAGGGTGCCGTTCTCGTTGCCCAGCCGGTCCAGCGCCTCCAGCCGCAGCAGGATGCCGCCGGACCCCTCGTTCGTCGCGTCGAACGCGGTCTGCAGCCGGTCCTGCTCCGCGGTCAGCCGCGCCACCTCGGCCCGGTCGCCGTCCAGCGACGAGCCGGCCAGCTGGGCGCTGCGCCCCTCCGCAGCCGAGGAAGCAGCAACCGCAGCGTCCAGCGAGGAACGAGCAGAGGCCACGACCGCCGCTTGCGCGTCAGCCGCCGCCCGGGCCTGCTGGTACGCCGTCCCCGACCCGCGCTCACCGGTGCCACAGGTGCCGTCGAGCTCGCACTGCGCCTTGGCCTCGAGCTGGCGACCTGTACTGACCGCCTGGTCGAGCACGGTCTGCTTCGCCGTCACCTCGGCGCGCACCCCCGTGAGCCCGGCATCAGCGACGCCCCCGCTGGCCACGATCGACTCCTGCGAGGCGATCCGCTCCTCGAGTGCAGGAAGGTGCGCGAACCTCGTGTCCGCCTCGAGGCCGGCCCGGTAGGCGTCGGCCGCCTCGGCCTGCATCTGCACGATCTCGGTGTCGATCTCCTTGTGGAACACCTGCAGCGTCAACGGCGTCGCGACGACGACGCCCAGCACGAGCGCCAGCCCGACGCGCGGCACGGCCATCACCAGGTTGCGCTTCAGTGACGCGTCGTGCGCCATCCCGACCAGCAGCATCCGGTCGAGGTTGACGATGACGGCGCCCCAGCCCAGTCCGACGAGCAGCGCGAAGGGCCACCACACGCCCAGCGCCATGTGCACCGCGAACGCGGCCGAGACGGCGGCGAGCCCTCCCGTGCTGAGCAGCACGCCACCCAGCGCCACGAAGCGGGCGCGGGCACCGGGCGCGGCGGCCAGCACGTCAGGACGTGCGCCGGCCAGCACGGCCAGGCCGTTGCCGAACCGTCGTTGTCGGACCTTCATGCAGTGCACCCCCGCGCGACGGGGTCGCGGATGACCCTCGCCTTCCCTGCACTTATCGGCAGCCCCGCCGGTGCCGCCGAACAGCGACGACCGTGACCTGCTCGGGGCGTCGGCGCGTGGCTGCGCCAAACTGACCGAAAACTAGGAGGTCGACGTGGACCTGGTCGGAAACCGCACCCTGCGGGACCTGCTCACCGAACGCGCACAGCGCCACCCCGACAAGGTCTGCCTCGTGCACGAGGCGAAGACCGGCGAGGTCCGCGAGTTCACCTACTCCGGCCTGCTGGCCGACGTGCGATCGGCCGCGGGCGGCTTCGCGCACCTGGGCGTCGGCCCCGGGGACAAGGTCGTGCTGCACCTCGCCAGCTCGCCGGAGTTCGTCATCGCCTGGTTCGGCCTGACCTGGCTGGGCGCCGTGGCCGTCCCGTCGAACACCGCCAACACGGTGCCCGAGATGCAGCACGTGCTGACCCTGTCCGATGCGGTCGGGTACGTGACCTCGCCCGAGTACGCCCCGGTGCTGGCGGCGGCTGCCGAGACTGCCCCCGACGTGCGCATGCGACTCCTCGCCCGCGCAGAGGACAGCGGCGACAGCACCTTCGAAGACCTGCTCGCCGCCGGACACGAGCCCCCGCTGCACCCCCTCGACAACGAGGACGTCGCCCAGCTGCTGTTCACCTCCGGCACCACCTCGCGCCCCAAGGCCGTCATGCTCACCCACGCGAACTGTCTGCACGCCGGCGAGCGGGAGTCGCGGATGCAGGCCATCGACGAGACCGACCGGCTGCTCACCGCGCTGCCGACGTTCCACGTCAACGCCCAGACGGTGTCCCTGCTGTCGGCCTTCACGGCCGGAGCCACCGTCGTCCTCCTCGAGGAGTACCGGGCCACCAAGTTCATCGCGCAGGTGCGTGCCCACCGCGCCACCGCGCTCAGCCTGGTCGGCACCCAGGTCCGCACGCTCCTGCTGCAGCCCCCGCACGACCAGGACCAGGACCATCGCGTCCGGCGGTGCCTGTTCGCGCTCAACGTCCTCGACAGCGAGAAGGATGCCTTCGAGAAGCGGTACGGGATCGAGCTGATGAACGGTTACGGCCTGTCCGAGGCCATGACCATCGTCTCCGTCGCTCCTGTCTTCGGCGACAGACGATGGCCGTCGATCGGCCTGCCGGCCAACGACCGGACCGTCCGCCTGGTCGACGCCGACGGAGCCGACGTCCCGACCGGCACCGTCGGCGAGCTGATCGTGGGCGGCGTGGCGGGCCGCACCCTGATGAAGGGCTACTACAAGGACCCGGAGGCCACGGCCGCCACGGTGCGGGACGGCTGGCTGTACACCGGGGACAACGCCTACGTCGACGAGGCCGGCTACCTGTACTTCTTCGACCGGCTCAAGGACGTGATCAAGCGCGCCGGGGAGAACATCTCCGCCACCGAGGTCGAGAGCGCGCTGCTCGAGCATCCCGACATCGCCGAAGCCGCCGTCATCGGCATCAGCGATCCGATCCGCGACGAGGCGGTCAAGGCCTACGTCGTGGCCCGCGAGGGCAGCACGGTGACCGTCGAGGACGTCATCGCCCACTGCCGGGCCTGTCTGGCCCCGTTCAAGGTGCCCACCACCGTCGAGGTCCGCGACGGTCTCCCGCGCACGTCCATCGGCAAGATCGAGAAGAAGACCCTGCGCGCGGAGGCCCGCGCAACCGGCGAGCTGCAGTGACCGACGTCGTGCCGCTGAGCCGCGCAGGGGGGCCTTGCGGGTACGACGTGGGAGGATCAGGTCATCTGACCGACGGCGACGCGCCCACTGGGCTCGCCGTCCTGGCCGAGGTGCTCGTCGAACGAGGCACTGCGGGCCGGCCGGTGCTCGTGCACGGACCAACCGAACGAACGGGAACCTCATGGCTTTGATCGCTTGCCCGACCTGCAACAGCGAGGACATCAACGGCACGCCGCAGCCGGACAGCCGGCTGCTGATCCACTGCAACGAGTGCGGCCACGAGTGGCTGCGCGGAGAGGCCCGGCGCGACCCGAGTCGCCCCGCCGTCCGCACCATCGACTCGCTGCACGCCGCCTTCTCGACCGCCGCCGACGTCCGCCCCGACGTCCGCGAGCGCGTCGAACTGCTCAAGGCGGAGTTCCTCCTCGACCGCCGCGAGCCCGACCCCGACGTCGAGAAGTACCGCGCCCGCTACCAGGAGCTCTTCAGCCGCGAGGGCCTGTCGACCGCGCCCCCGGAGGAGCTCTACGAGTTCGCCAACTCCGACACCGTGGCCAACGCCGGCAACATGTCCGGCTTCAACCGCGCCTGGAAGACCCAGGGCCCGGACAAGGCCGCGCAGAAGGTCCGCGAGACGGTCGAGTACCTGCTCTACGGCCCCGAGAGCCTGCGCATCGAGGACCGCCTGACGCAGCTCATCGACGGCAAGAAGGTCGGCTTCCCCTCGTTCAACAAGGAGCCGCTGCTCACCAAGGTGCTCTGCACCGTCCAGCACGAGCGGTTCCTGCCGGTCGTCAAGTACTCGGCGCCCACCGACGGCAAGAAGGAGATCGCCAAGCTGGTCTTCGACCTGGACCTGCCGCCGGCGGAGAAGGTGGCCTGGACGATCGGGCGCCTGGCCATCTGGAGCAACGACCTGCTCCGCTCGCTGGTCGGGAACGACATCCCCGACCTGCACCACGCGACGCAGTTCCTGGCCTGGGCCAAGACCCGGCCGGCGCTCTCCCGCGACTGAGCAGGCGCCCGCACCTGCGCAGCCGACTCCCGCGGGGAGGGCGGCGCTGGGCTGCTGACCGCAGCGGTGGTCCCGCGCAGGACCGTGACGTCGCCTCGGCCCACCCCTATGGTGAAGCGGTGCGCGGACCACTGAATCTCGACGATGTGGAGTCGCTGTACGCAGCCGCCCGCACGCCGGAGCAGCACCGCGAGGCGGCGGGACAGCTCGCCGCGTGGGCCGAGGAGGTCCGTCCCTCGGACGAGGAGGTCTCCGCCGCGACGCTGCTGGTGAGCGCCGGGGAGCAGCTGTCCAGCAGCGGGGACCTCCAGGGCGCGGTGGACATGTTCCGTCGTGCCGTGGCGGCCGAGGGTCATGCGCCGCCCGACGTCCGCTGCTACCTGCACCAAGGCCTGCTCGGCGCGGGAGACTTTGCCGGTGCCCGTCGCGTGGCCGACGAGCTGCGTCGGGCAGCCCCCACGGACGGCGACGTGTACCTGTTCATCGGCGAGAACTACGAGCTCGTCGACGACCTGCACGAGGCGCACCGCTGGATGACGATGGGCCTGCTGCGGTTCGTGAGCGACGTCGAGCAGGGTGACGACCTCGCCGCCGGAGACGCGGCCCTCCTGGTCCGGGCCCGGTACCGGATCCGCCGGTCGCTCGAACTCCCGACGGACGATTACGACGCGCTCGCCGAGTCAGCTCTTCGTGGCGACTGACGACCGCTGGAGAACCGGTCGAGAGAGTGACGACCGGCTACGCCGCCCTGCCGCGGCCGCAGAGCCGAGCGCACGCCGTCGACTCGGCGAGTCCTCATCGGCCTTCCGGGCGCCTACGGGCCAGGCGAACTCTCAGCGGGAGAGCGGCGGCAGCCAGCCGGAGGCCAGCTTCGCGTAGACCGCATGCATGGCGGCCAGCGGCGCCGTGTGCTCGTCGTGCTGCAGCCGCTGCACCTCCGCGAGGACGCCCTCCCAGTTGTCGGACGGCGCGGCTTCCCGCAGCTTGGTCCGGGCAGCGGCCAGCTCCGCCGTGACCCCGGTCACGGGACGTCGCGGGGACGGCACCGAACCGACGGCCTCGATCTCCATGACGCGGAACCTATGGGGTCGAGGCCCTCGGGCGGAAGTGTTTCGCGCTACAACTACCTCCGACGAGAGGATGGTGCCGTGACCGACGCCCTCGTCCTGCCGAGCGCCGGCCCCGACCCGATCCCCTGGGACACCGCACTGGCCGCCGTCCTCGGGTACGCGCGGGGCCGCCGCCCGCTGCACTTCCGCTCCCCCAGCTCCCCCACCGGCCGCTGGGTGCAGATCCCGGCCTTCGGCTACGAGCGGTTCGACCTCCGCGCCGGATCGGCCCAACCGCTCGGCGAGCCCGACATCCTCACCGCCGAAGGCCTGCACGGCCGGCTCGACCCGGACGCCTGGTCGGCGATGAAGAGCCTTCTGGACGACGTCCGTCCGCTCGCCGACGCCGCGATCGACCGCGCCGCCGGCCGCTCGTTCTCCGAGCTTCCGGACGACGAGTTCTCCGTGCTGGCCGAACCCGGCACCGTGGGCGCGTTCCTCCGGCAGATCGGCCACCTCGTCCAGGCGACGCCCGGCGTCTCGGCGCCGCACGTGTCCGCGGCGCTCCACCACCGGCGGCCGGACCTCTTCCCGCTGCTCGTCCGCACCACGCGCTGGCAGCTCCTCCCCCACGTCCGCGAGGGCGACAGCGGCGTCGAGGCGGTGATCCACCGCGAGCTCCGCGCGAACGCCGACGCGTTCGAGTCACTGCGACGCAGCCTGGCGGCCAGTGGCATCCCGCTCACCGTGCTGCGCTTGCACGACGTCCTGCTGTGGCTCGGCGGCAGCCTGCGGCTGACCCACGCCGTCGCGCTCGGCCGGGCCACTGAGGAGTTCCGACGGGACGACGGGGCGCATCCGCCCAAGCCTGCGCACGAGGCCGTTGCCGTCTCCCGGCCCCCGCGAGAAGAGTGACGCGCGCGGCGAGGCCGCACGTGCGTCGCCGCCGACATCGGAGAGGAGTGGTGGCATGTACGCCCGGACCACCACCGTGCACGGCAACCCGCAGTCCCTCGACGACGCGATCGCCTACCTCCGCGATGAGGTGATGCCGGCCGTCCAGGCGATCGAGGGCTGTATCGGCCTCTCGATGCTCGGCGACCGTGACAGCGGCCGGTGCATCGCGACGACCGCCTGGGAGACCGAGGAGGCGATGCACAACAGCGAGTCGGGCTTCTATGCAATGCGCCGGCGCTACGCGGAAAAGGCGGGCGGCCGGCCCGAGGTGCTGGAGTGGGAGATCGCCGTCCTGCACCGGCTGCGGCAGGCACCGGAGGGCGCCTGCTGCCGAGTCATCTGGGGCCGCGGCGACCCCTTGGAGGAGGAGCGGGTCAGGGACGCCTTCCGGATGACCATGGTGTCGCGGATGGAGCAGCTGCCCGGCTTCTGCAGCGTCAGCATGCTGGTCGACCGGGAGACCGGGCGGTCGGCGACGGCCGTGGTCTACGAGAGCCGCGACGCCATGAACCGCGCGACGGACGGTGCGGGGCCGATGCGCGAGGAGTTCAGCCGGCAGATGGGCATCGACATCACCGAGGTCGCTGAGTTCGATCTGGTCCTCGCCCACCTGCGCGTACCGGAGACGGTCTGACCGCCCGGCGGGATCAGCGCGGGGCCCACCTCGGGTCGCGCCCGGTCTGACCGAGCAGCCGGTCCATCACCGGCGCATCGGACGGCACCGGCACGACCGGGCCGTAGATCTGGTCGCGCGCCTCCGGGGCGCCGACGGCGAAACCCTCGCCGAACTCCAGGCATGCCTGCGCGACGACCGGGTCCGCCTCGTAGGTCTGACCGGTCGCGACGGCGAGGTCCCAGCCGTGCACGAGCACCTCGTTCACCGCGACGACACCCGCCGCCCCGGCCGGCATCCGCATCCCGGCGATCTCGGTCGTTCCCTCCCACGCGGACGGGTGGCTCCACGCGGCGACGAGCCCGTCGAGCTGCTGTGGCAGCCGGATGCGCCAGTCGGCGGCCAGGTGTGCCGCGTCGGCCGAGGCGCCGCCCGCCGGCTCCTCCTTCTCCGCGGCCTTCCGGAACGCCACGGTCAGGCCGTCGAAGTGGTCGAGGATCGCCGCCACCGGGGTGCCGGCGCACGGTGTCGGGTCGGTCAGCTGCTCGTCGCGCACCCCGGCGATCACGCGGGCCACCTCGGCGGCCTGCGGGGCGAAGTCGAGACTCGTCGTCTGCATGCCTCTACGACCGGAGGGCGCGACGGGACTCATCGCTCGTGCCCACCGACGCTCCACCGTCCACTCCCAGCCCGGTCAACACGATGCCCACCGCGAGGAACCCTGCCTGTATCGCGAGGAACGGCAGTCCGACGGCGACGATCTGCCCGAGCGTGCAGGCCACGAGCACCAGGCCCACCGCCGTCGTCGCCGTCCAGCCGAGGGCCCGGTACCTGACCAGTAGCACCACCGCGGCCACCGGGAGCAGCCCGAACAGCACGATCAGGGCGATGCCGGGCACCGTGTAGTCCCCGAGGAGCGGCCACTCCGGCAGCTGGCCGACGGTCATCCCCATGGCGCCGCCGTCCGGAGCGATCAGGAGGGCCACGCCACCCAACCAGCCCCCGACGATCAGGAGCACGAGGACGACGAGGGTGATCACGCGCAGAGGTGCCACGGCGCCGTCCTCCCGATCCGGAATGCGCGCCATCCTGGCCGCCCGATCGCCTCCTGCACAGGGGGTGGGAGCCTGCGGGGGTGAGCGATCCCTTCTCTTTCCAGCGGTTCGTCGACGCCCAGGCCCAGACCTACGACCAGGCACTGCACGAGCTCCGGGACGGCGAGAAGCGCACCCACTGGATGTGGTTCGTCTTTCCGCAGCTCACCGGCCTCGGCCGCAGCGGGATGGCGCAGCGCTTCGCCATCTCCGGGCTCGAGGAGGCCCGCGCCTACGCCGCCCACCCGACGCTCGGCCGGCGGCTGGTCGAGAGCGCCCGCGCGCTCACCGACCTCGACACCGCGGACCCCGTCCAGGTGTTCGGTCCGGTCGATGCGCAGAAGCTCCAGTCGTCGATGACGCTGTTCGCCCTCGCCGTCCCCGACGAGCCGGTCTTCCGCCAGGTGCTCGACCACTACTTCGACGGCGCGGAGGACGACGCGACGACCAGCCGGCTCTGACGGCAGACGCCCGGGACCCGGCCTCCACATACTCACTGCACGGAGTGGTGCGTGACGCTGCCGTCCGCGCGCGCGAGACCGTTGCGCCCGCCACCCGGGGGCGAGGAGCGTGGGCCGGGCGGCGGGGCCGCCGGGGCGTCGCCGGCAGCGGAAGGGAGTAGTGGCATGTACGCCCGAACCACCACCATTCGAGGTAACCCACAGGCGATCGACGACGGCATCGCGAACGTCCGCGACGAAGTGATGCCCCTGGTGCAGGGGATGGACGGCTGCGTCGGGCTGTCGATGCTCGCCGATCGCGGCTCCGGTCGGTGCATCATCACGACGGCGTGGGCGACTGAAGAGGCGATGCGTGCGAGCGCCGAAGGCGTCCGCGCCAGCCGGGAGCGGGCCGCTCAGATCTTCGACGGAGCGGCTGAGGTCGCCGAGTGGGAGATCGCCCTCATGCACCGGGTGCACGAGGCCGGCGACGGCGCCCGGACGCGGGTGATCTGGGGCCACAGCGAGCCGGGGAACATGGACGACCTGCTCAGCTCCTTCCGGATGACCATGATGCCCAAGCTGGAGGAGCTGCCCGGGTTCGCCAGCTGCAACATGATGGTCGACCGGCAGAGCGGCCGGACCGCGCTGGCCGTCACCTACGACAGCGCCGACGCCATGGGCCGTGCCGACGCGCGCGCCGCGGAACTGCGCCGGGAAGCCACCGACACGATGGGCCTGCAGATGGACGAGGTCGCCGAGTTCGACCTCGTCCTCGCCCACCTGAGGGTTCCCGAGACCGTCTGAGACACGGCGATCCGGCCGGTGCATCGGGCATCCGTGCACCGGCCGGTCGGGGATGGATCCCGACCGGGCGCGCCTGCTCGCCGGCTTCTCCCCCGCCGCCCGCACCGCCTGGCGGGTGGTCGGCCACCGAAACTTCCGCGCCGCCGTCGTCCGGCTGCGTGGCGCCCCACCGGCCGCCTGAGGTCAGCGAGGAACGGCCACCCAGCCCTCGGCGCCGCGCAGCGGCGTCTTCAGCACCTTGCCACCGGCGTTGCGCGGCAACGGCCCGTCGAGCACCCGTACGAACTGCGGCACCTTGAAGTCGGCCAGCTGTCCGCGCGCGAAGGCGATCAGGTCGGGCACCAGCGTCTCGGCCGAAAGCCCGGCACGGGGCAGGACGACGGCACCGACCTTCTCCCCCATCACCGGATCCGGGACGCCGACGACCGCCACCTCGAGCACGTCGGGGTGCGCGGCCAGGACGTTCTCCACCTCGACGCTGTACACGTTCTCGCCGCCGCGGTTGATCATGTCCTTCGCGCGGTCGACGATCCGCACGATGCCGTCGTCGATGCGGCCGTCGTCGATGCGGCCGTCGTCGATGCGGCCGTCGTCGATCCGCGCCAGGTCGCCGGTGTGCAGCCAGCCGTC
>JAOPWM010000248.1 GCA_025965695.1 Blastococcus sp. | reverse complement strand
GGGCCGGCGCACGCCGCGCCGGCCAGGACGCCGCGCTCGGGGGACATTCGACGTCGAGCTTCAGCCGCGCGGTGGGGCTGACCACCCTCGGCGCCCTGCTGCCCGGCGTCGGCTTCCTGGCCGCCGGTTACCGCAAGATCGGCTGGACCCTCCTCGCCGGCCTGCTCGCGCTCCTCGGGATGGCGGCATGGCTGGCCACCGGTGGACAGCACGTCGGGGTCCGCATGGCCGTGAGCCCGACCGGCCTGCTGCTGATCATCGCCGCCGCCGTGGGCCTGGCCGTCGTCTGGGCGCTGGTGGTGATCGCCCAGTACCGGGTCCTCGCACCCGATGCCACCTCCACCGGTCAGCACCTCCTCGGCAGCGTCCTCGTCGTTCTGCTGGCGCTCGGGGTCGCGGCGCCCGCCTTCGAGGCGGCCCACCTCGCCGCCGTCCAGCGCAACCTCATCACCGGGCTCTTCGGCAAGGACGTCCAATCGGCCACCGTGCCCAAGGGCGCGGCCGCCGACCCGTGGGGCAGCAAGGACCGCGTCAACGTGCTGCTGCTCGGCGGCGACGGTGGTGCCGACCGGACCGGGGTGCGCACGGACACGGTCATCGTGGCGAGCATCGACACCCACACCGGGGCGACGACGACGTTCAGTCTGCCGCGCAACCTCGAGGAACTGCCCTTCCCCGAGGGCAGCCCCCTGCACGACGCCTACCCCCACGGCTTCACCGCCGGCGCCGAGAGCGAGAGCCTGCTCAACGCCGTGTACCGCAACGGCCCGCGAGACCACCCCGACATCCTCGGCCCGACCGACAACCCGGGTGCGGACTTCCTCAAGCTGGGCGTCGGAACGGCCCTGGGGCTGACCATCGACTACTTCGTCATGGTGAACCTGGACGGCTTCAGCCAGCTCATCGACGCCCTCGGTGGGATCACGGTGAACGTGAACTACTACGTCCCCATCGGTGGCGAACCGACGCTCCACTACCTGCCCGACGACTACTTCGCCCCCGGCCCGAACCAGCACATGGACGGATGGCATGCGCTCGCCTTCGCGCGCGGACGGTTCGGCCTGACGGACTACCAGCGCATGGACCGCCAGCGCTGCATGATCAACGCCATCGTCTCGGCGGCCGACCCGATGACCCTGCTCAGCCGGTACCAGCAGATCGCGGCCACGACGAAGGACATCGTCTCCACCGACATCCCCCAGGGCGTGGTGGGCGACTTCGCCGACCTCGCGCTGAAGGTCAAGAACGCCGGGATCCACAGCGTGGTGTTCGACGACTCGATGATCAAGCCGGCCTACCCGGACTACGACAAGATCCGCGGTCTGGTCGAGGATGCCCTTCACCCCCCGGCCCCCGGCTCGTCCACTGCGCCGACGATCACCGCCCCCACGGGCACGACAGGTAGTACGGCTGCCGGCGGTTCGGCGGCGGGCACCTCCGCGAGCGCACCGGCGTCGCCGGCCGTCAGCGCCGCCGACGCCTGCGCCTACGACCCGGTCGCCGCGCAGGAAGCCCTGGCCAAGGGCGAACCGCCGACCAAGCACGGGCGCTGATCGGCCGGGTGCCGTCACCTTCGGGTGGCGGCACCCGCTCGTTGCCCCACCTGGGATCCTGGGCCCATGCCTCCGATCGGCCCGGCTGCCCTGCTCGCCACCGCCCGTGACCGCGACCCGGCCCGGCCGCTGGTGACCCACTACGACGACTCCACAGGTGAGCGGGTGGAACTCTCCGCGACGACGCTGGACAACTGGGTGGCCAAGACCGCCAATCTGCTCCAGGACGAGTTCGACGTCGGTCCTGGCAGCACGGTCGCGGTCGCGCTTCCCGTGCACTGGCAGACCGCGGCGGTGCTGCTCGGCATCTGGAGTTGCGGGGCGGCGGTCGTCGACACCGCGTCCGAGGACGAGGGCGGACTCATCGGTGTCGACGTCGTCCTCGCCGCACAGGACCGGCTCGCAGCACTCGAGGAGGAGGACGGGGACGCCGAACTCCTCGGCCTCTCCCTCCATCCCCTGGGCGCCGGAATGGCCGGCTACGCGGGGCAGGCCCGCGACTTCGCCCTCGAGGTGCGGACGGCCGGTGACCGGTTCGTGCCCTATTCGCCGCCGGACCCGGCCGCGCCCGGGCTCGTCGCGGGGGAACTCGAGCTGACACTGGGCGGCCTGGTGGAGGCGGCCCGCGAGCTGGCCGGCCGGCTCGGGATCGGCCCGGACGACCGGATCCTGGTCGACGCACAGGTCGCCGCGGAGGCGGGACCGGTCGCCTGGCTGCTGGCCCCGCTGGCCGCCGGCGCCTCGATCGTGCTCTGTCGGTACCCCTTCGCCGAGCGCCTCCCGGAGCGCGCCGCCGCCGAGCGGGTCACGGCGAGCCTGGGACGCAGCATCGACGGCGTCCGGCAGCTGGGCAGGACGGCCGAAGAGGGGTGACCTTCTCCGTCCTCGGCCGGGACGCCGCGACCGGCGACCTGGGCATCGCCGTGTCCTCCTGCATCCTCGCGGTGGGCCGCGCGGTGCCGACCGCCCGGCCCGGCGTCGGCATCGTCGCCGTCCAGGCGCGCAGCCGCCGCGGACTCGGCAGCTCCCTCCTCGCCGGCCTGGCCGACGGGACCTCCCCCGCGGCACTCGTGCACCGCGCCGCTCATGCGGCCGAGGACGCCGAGCGACAGATCGCCGTCCTTGACGTGGCGGGCACCGTGGCGGCCGACACCGGCCCCGGCTCGTTCCCGGTCAGCGGGCATCTCGTCGGCGAGGGGTTCAGCGTTCAGGGCAACATGCTCGGCGGCGACGATGTCCTGCCGGCCATGGCGCGGGCCTTGACGACCGCGCGTGGCGATCTCCCCGACCGGCTGCTGGCCGCCCTGACCGCCGGACAGGACGCCGGTGGCGACCTGCGCGGCCGGCAGTCCGCGGCCCTACTGGTGGTGGGCGGCCGGGCGGCGACCGACGAGGACGACGGTGTGCGGATGGACCTGCGCGTCGACGATTCCGGCGACCCGGTGGCCCAGCTGCGGATGCTGCGCAACCTGCAGCGCGCCTACGACGAGGGCGACTACGAGACACTCGCCGTCTTCGCGCCGGAGGGCGCCCGCGACCTCTACGCGGCGCTGGCGGCGTCCCGCCGTGGTGACCGGCAGGCGGTGCGGAGTGCGCTGGAAGCCATGCGGTCACGGCCCGGCTGGTCGGCCTGGCTGGCCGCGATGACGGGCGACCCCCGCATGAGTGGGGTCTCCCGGCTGCTCGGCGAGCAGTGAGCTCCGGCGGCCCGACTCAGCGCAACAGGGAGCGGGCGATCACCATGCGCTGCACCTGGTTGGTGCCCTCGTAGATCTGGGTGATCTTGGCGTCGCGCATCATGCGCTCGACCGGGAAGTCCTGGGTGTAGCCGGCGCCGCCGAACAGCTGGACGGCGTCCGTGGTGACCTGCATGGCGACGTCGGAGGCGAACGCTTTCGCCGAGGCGGAGACACGGGTGACGTCCGGTCGGCCCTGCTCACCAGCGGCGGCGGCGACGTAGACCAGGTGGCGGGCGGCCTCGATCTTCATCTCCATGTCGGCGAGCATGAACTGCACGCCCTGGAAGGTGGCAATGTTCGTGCCGAACTGACGCCGTTCCTTCGTGTACGCCACAGCCGCGTCCAAAGCGCCCTGTGCGATGCCCACAGCCTGCGCACCGATGGTCGGCCGGGTGAAGTCCAGCGTCCGCAGCGCGGTCTTGAAGCCGGTTCCCTCTGCACCGATGATCCGGTCGGCCGGGATCGTGCAGTCGGTGAAGTAGAGCTCGCAGGTCGGCGACCCCTTGATCCCCATCTTGCGTTCCTTGGGGCCGACGGCGAAGCCCGGGTCGTCGCGATGCACGACGAATGCCGAGATGCCGCTGGCGCCCTTGTCGGGGTCGGTGACGGCCATGACCGTGTACCACGCGGAGATCCCGGCGTTCGTGATCCAGGCCTTGGTTCCGTTGAGCACCCAGCTGTCGCCCTCGAGGCGGGCGCGGGTCTTCATCGCGGCGGCGTCGGAACCGGCCTCCCGCTCGGAGAGCCCGTAGCTGATCATCGCGTCGCCGGCGGCGATCGACGGCAGCACCTTCTGCTTCACGTCCTCCGACGCCGACAGGATGATCGGTACCGAACCCAGCTTGTTCACGGCCGGGATCAACGAGGCACTCGCGTCGACGCGGGCGACCTCCTCGATGACGATGCAGGTCGCGATCGCGTCGGCGCCCTCGCCGCCGTAGGCCTCGGGGATGTGGGTGGCGTGGAAGCCTGCCGCGGTCAAGGCCTTCTGCGCCTCGATCGGATAGCGCGCGTCGGCGTCCACCTCGGCCGCGAACG
>JAOPWM010000243.1 GCA_025965695.1 Blastococcus sp. | reverse complement strand
ACCTTCGAACAGGACGACGTCCTGCTGCTGGAGACCGTGGCCAACCACGCCGGGGTCGCACTGCGCAACGGTGAGCTCATCGGGCGACTGCGGCACGACGCCCTGCACGACGCCCTCACCGGGCTGCCGAACCGTTCGTACATGCGGCAGGAACTGGCCGGCGCGCTGGCGGACGTGGCCGCGGGCCGCGCGCAGGGGGCCGCAGTCATGATCCTCGACCTCGACGGGTTCAAGGACGTCAACGACACCCTCGGGCACCACCAGGGCGACGACCTGCTCATCGAGGTCGGTGCCCGGCTCCTCGCCGCCGTCGGCGCCGCGGGCACCGTGGCGCGGCTGGGCGGCGACGAGTTCGCGGTCCTCCTCCCGGGCGCCGTGGAGGAGGACCAGATCCTGCGCATCGGACGACGGATTCTGCACGCGCTCGAGCAGCCGGTGGCGCTCGACGGCCTGGAGGTGGAGGTCGGCGCGTCCATCGGGATCGCCCTCGCCCCCGGACACGCCACCGAGCCCGCGGCGCTGCTCAAGTGCGCGGACCTGGCGATGTACGACGGGAAGTCGGCCTCCACCCGCGGCCTGCGGGTCTACCAGCCCGACCTGCACGCCACGACCCCCCGCCGCCTCACCCTGGTCTCCGAGCTCCGTGGCGCGCTGCAGAACGGCGAGATCCAGGTGCACGTCCAGCCCCAGGCCCAGCTGCGGTCGGGGCGGGTCGTGGGCGTCGAGGCCCTCGTCCGCTGGAAGCACCCCGAGCTGGGCTGGGTCCCGCCCGATGAGTTCGTGCCCGTCGCGGAGCGCAGCGGTCTCATCGGCCTGCTCACCACGCGCGTGCTCGACGCCTCGCTGGCGGCCTGCGCGCAGTGGCGGTCGGCCGGCCGCGACCTCGGCATCGCGGTGAACCTCTCCGCCCGCAGCCTGCAGGACGCCGACCTGGTCGACCAGGTCTCGCGGCTGCTGCTCCGCCACGACGTCCCCGCCGACCGGCTCACGCTGGAGGTCACCGAGGGCTCGGTCATGGCCGACCCCGCCCGTGCCGTCGCGCTCCTCCACCAGCTGCGCGACCTCGGTGTCCGGCTGTCGGTGGACGACTTCGGCACCGGCTACTCGTCGCTGTCCTACCTGCAGCGGCTCCCGGTGCAGGAGGTCAAGATCGACCGCAGCTTCGTCACGGACCTCGACACCGAGAGCGAGAACGTGGCGATCGTGCGAGCCATCGTCGACCTCGGCCGGCACCTCGGCCTCGAGGTGATCGCCGAGGGTGTCGAGGACGAGGCCACCTGGAAGCTGCTCGCCTCGATGAACTGTGACCTGGTGCAGGGCTGGCACCTGGCCCGGCCCATGCCCACCGGCGAACTGCTCGGCTGGCTGGCCACGCGCGACCGGTCGCACGCCCGCCGCGGTCTGCGCCTGGTCTGACCGACGACAACCGTGCCACGCGCTCGCGGCACGGTTCGTCGAGCCGGACGAGGGCGCCAAGGCCGCGTTGATCGCCGAAGACCCCGGCACCTACTTCACGACCCGGCACTTCGAGGGCTCTCCGGCGCTGCTCGCCGCGAACCCGCTCCCCCACGGCGCACCGACGGGACCGCTCCCCTCCCCTCGCCCGGATCAGCCCTCGCCGAACAGGCGGTGCTCGTAGGCGAAGATCACCACCTGCACGCGATCCCGCAGCCGTAACTTGGCCAGCACCCGAGTGATGTGGGTCTTGACCGTCGCCTCCGACAGGTACAGGCGGGCGGCGATCTCGGCGTTGCTCAGGCCTCGCGCCACCTCGCCGAAGACTTCGCGCTCGCGGTCGGTGAGCGGTGCCAGCATGGACTCGGTCGGAGTCCGACCGCCGCCGCGATCGGGGGTGTGCAGGGAGACGCGGTCCAGGAGATGGCGGGTGATCCGCGGGGAGACGACGGCGTCGCCCGCGGCAACGGCCCGGATGGCGCCGGCGAGCTCGGCGGGCGGCACGTCCTTGAGCAGGAACCCACTGGCCCCCGCCCGCAGGGCCGCGAACGCGTACTCGTCGAGGTCGAACGTGGTGAGGATGAGCACCCGCGCCGGACCACCGTCGGCCGCGATGGCCGCCGTCGCCTGGACGCCGTCCATCACCGGCATGCGCACGTCCATCAGCACGACGTCCGGCTGCAGCGCCTGCACCTGACGGACGGCGTCCGCACCGTCGACGGCCTCGCCGACGACGTCCAGATCGGGCTGCGCCTGCAGGATCATCCGGAAGCCGGTGCGCAGCAGCGCCTGGTCGTCGGCGAGCAGGACCCGGATGCTCACGCCTGCTCCTCGGCGACGGGCAGTTCCGCCCGGACGCGCCAGCCTCCGGGGGCCGCGGGACCGGCCGACAGCTCGCCCCCGAACAGGGCCAGCCGCTCCCGCATGCCACTGAGCCCGTGGCCCGGCTCACCCGTGCCGACGGCGGAGCGGCCGTCGTCGCTGACCTGGAGCACGAGGCTCTCCTTCCCCCAGCGCACGAGCACCTCCACCGCAGACGGCTCGACCGCATGCTTGAGCACGTTGGTCAACGACTCCTGGACTATCCGGTAGGCAGTGGCGTCCATCGCCGCCGTCAGCGGACGGGGGCGCCCACCGACGGTGAGCCGCACCGGCAGGCCGGCCGCCCGTGCGGCGGCGACGACCCCGTCGAGGTTGTCGAGCCCCGGCGCCGGCGCGAGGTCGGCCGGATCCTCGTCGTCGTCGGTCCGGAGCACGCCGAGCAGGCGGCGCATCTCGGCCAGCGCCGCGCGGCCGGTGGTCGCGACCTGCCCCATGGCCTCGCGGGCTGCAGGCGGATCCGTGGCGCCGGCCGCGGACGCGGCCTCGGCGAGAGTGACGACGACGGTCAAGCTGTGGGCGACGATGTCGTGCAGTTCACGGGCGAGCCGGGTGCGCTCGGAGGTGACCGCCAGCCGGGCCTGCTGGTCCCGCTCGCGTTCGGCCCGGGCGGCACGGTCGACGAGCTCGCCGAGGTAGGCGCGCCTGGTCTGCACCGTCGTGCCGATGAAGAAGGCGGCCGCGACGAGCCCCGACAGGAAGATCACCGACGCCAGTGCGTCACCGGCGGGGGCGAACCGGATCCCGGCGAGCACGACCCCGACCTCCATGACGGCCACCGCGGCCACCGCCACGCGTCGGGACTGCCCGACGGCCACCGTGTACCGGGCAACGAGGAGGGCGGCATCGGCGGCGAAGCGCAGGCCGACGGCCCACTGCACGAGCGCCACGGCGGCGAGGAGCCCGAAGACCGCTCGGGGGTGTCTGCGCCGCCAGACGAGCGGCAGCACGAGGGCGACGTCGATCAGCCACGCCCACGGCAGCTGCCCGGCGGCGTGCACCGTCGCAGGGAGGCCGATCAGCTGAACGGCACAGGCGACGAGCCCATCGACGACGCGGGGATGCCGGGCCGCCCATCGCCGCCACCGGGGCAATGACGGCGGTCCGGCAGGCACGGGCCCGGCGTGCAGCGGGTCCGGGACGAGGTCGTCCCGGACCCGCTGCGCCGCCTGGCCCACGCCGGGGAGGGTGCTGCTCAGGCGTCGCGCCGGCGGAGCAGCAGCGCGCCCACCAGCAGAGCGGCGACGGCCCAGGCGCACAGCACCGCGAACCCCGTCCACGTGCTGAGCATGCCGGGTTCGGTGTGCACGGAGTACACCCCGGCCCCGGCGTTGCTCGGCAGGTAGGGCAGCACGTGCGGCTGCCAGGTGGTGGGCAGCAGGCGGCCGAGACCGGGCACCACCAACAGCAGGCCGAACAGCGTGGCAATGCCTCCGGCGGTGCTGCGCAGGATGAAGCCGAGCCCGACCGCGAACACAGCGATCACCGTCAGGTACAGCGACACGCCGATCACGGCGCGCAGCGCACCGGGAGCGCCGAGGCTCGTCCCGTGCGTCCCGAGCGCCTGCTGGCCCAGCAGGAAGGCGATGAACGCCGAGGCCAGCATGAGCACGAAGGTGGCAGCGGCGAACACCACGACCTTCCCGGCCAGCACCGGCAGCCGGCGCGGAACCGCCATCAGGCTGGAGCGGATCATCCCGGTGGTGTACTCGCCGGTCACGATGAGCACGCCGAGGACCCCGATGGCGAGCTGGGCGAGATTGATACCGGCGAGGCTCCGGCCGACGGGATCGAACGCGAGCCGCTCCTGGGGATCCAGGTGCGCCCAGTTGTTGTTGGTCACGTAGGAGATCAGCACCCCCAACCCGATCACGGCCGCGACGGAGGCGGCGAAGGTGATCCAGCTCGACCGGAGCGAGATCAACTTGATCCACTCCGACCGGGCCGCGCGGGCCGGGGTGACCCGCTTTCGCGGGAAACGGGACAGCGGGGCGGTCTGCGCACTCATGCCCGCTCTCCTTCCAGGACGGGAGCCTCGGCCGACAGGTGACCGTGGTACTCGACGTCGTCGCGCGTCATGGTCATGAAGGCTTCCTCCAGGGACGCGCGCTCCGGGGTGAGTTCGTGCAGGGCGATGCCCATGCCGCGAGCGGTGTCCCCGATCTGGGCGGCGCTCAGACCGGTCACGTGAAGAACGTCGGCCTCCGTGCTGGAGACGGTCACGTCAGGACCGGCCAGCGCGGTGCGGAGCTGGGCCGCGCCGGGGCTGCGGACCAGGACGGCGTTGGCCGAGGCCTCGCGAATGATCTCCTCGACCGAGGTGTCGGCGATCAGCCGGCCGCGGCCGACGACGATGACGTGTTCGGCGGTCAACGCCATCTCGCTCATCAGGTGGCTGGACACGAAGACCGTCCGCCCCTCGGCGGCCAGACCCTTGAGCAGGTCGCGCACCCAGCGGATGCCCTCCGGGTCCAGCCCGTTGACCGGCTCGTCGAGCACGACCGTGGGCGGGTCGCCCAGCAGGGCAGTGGCGATGCCCAGGCGCTGTCCCATACCGAGGGAAAAGCCACCGGCGCGCTTGCGGGCGACGTCTGTCAGGCCGACCAGGTCGATGACCTCGTCGACGCGAGCTCGCGAGATCCCGTGCGTGGCCGCGAGGGCGCGCAGGTGGTTGTACGCCGAACGGGAGGTGTGCACGGCGCGCGCCTCGAGCAGCGCGCCGACCTCGTGCAGCGGCGCCTGAAGTTCGGCGTAGTGCCGGCCGTTCACCGTGACACTGCCGGCGCTGGGCCGGTCGAGTCCGAGGATCATCCGCATCGTCGTCGACTTGCCGGCGCCGTTGGGCCCGAGGAACCCGGTCACCACCCCGGGCCGGACGGTGAACGACAGCCCGTCGACGGCGACCTTGTCGCCGTACCGCTTGGTCAGTCCGCGTGCCTCGATCATGAGTTCTCTTCCGTGGCCATGGCTCCACGCTAGGTGACCGCCCGGCCAGTGCCATCCGCCGCGAGGACCAACCTCGGCGGGCGGGACGTACGACCATGGTCGTAGTCCCGAGAACTCCGTCGGACCCGTGAGCGCAGTACGTTGGCTCATCCGCTGAGGCAGGTGGGGCGATGGACATCCGGCTGGTGACTCCTGACGGCGTCCGCCGGCACAAGGTGGGTGACCTCCCCGACCTGCTGGCCCGGGACGACGGCATCCTGTGGGTGGACGTGCCGGAGGGCGATCCGGACGCGCTCCCGGTGCTCAGCGAGGTGTTCGGCTTCCACCCCAGGGCGGTGCAGGACTCCGTCCAGCGCAGCCCCGTACCCAAGGTGCACGTCTACGCCGACCACGTGTTCGTCGTCCTGCACGGGCCCGAACCCGGGCACGGTGGCCACATCCACTACGTCGAGCTCGATCAGTTCATCGGTGCCCGGTACCTGGTGACCGTGCACGGTCCGGTCAACCCCGCCGTCGACCCCGCCGCGGCGCGGGTGGAGACCGACATCGTCGCTGCCCGGCTGGACAGCGGCCGCTTCCGCCCGAGCTCGGGCCCCGAGCTGTCGTCCGCCGTGGTCTCCGCGCTCAGCGGGCGGCTGCGCGATCACCTCAGCGTGCGGACGACGGAGGTGTGGCGCTTCGAGCAGCAGGTGACCGCGGGGCAACTGGGGGACGCCGAACAGTTCCTCGACGGGATGTTCCGCGTGCGGCACGGTCTGTTGACCGTGCGCACGATGGCCTCGCTGAGCCATGAGGTCTACGGCCGGATGCACGCGCTGAAGGCATTCGGGACCGACGGGCAGGCCCTCCTCGAGAACAACCTGGACCAGTTCCAGCGGCTGGCCACCATGGCGCACAGCCAGGAGGACTACCTGCAGGGCGTGATCGAGTTCTATCAGACCCGCACGCACACGAAGATGACGGTCGCGGCCGAGCGGCTGGCCGTCATCGCGGCGGTCACCCTGCCCGTCACGGCCATCTCCTCCGTCATGGGCATGAACGTCATCGTGAACTCGCAGACCGACCCGGTGTTCCTCACCGTCCTGGTCGTCCTGATGGTGGCCCTCTCGGGTGTCCTGCTCGTGTGGGCCAAGCGCCACGGCTGGTGGTGAGCCCGCACCGGCCGCCTGTTCGTGCGCGGTCCATGCGCGCGGGACCGGAGCGGGTGCCCTTCAGCTCCTGAGACCGCCCGCGGGGGTCGGCGGGAGGATGCGCTCGATCACCTCGGCGGGCATGAGCCCGGCCTTGCCGAAGCGACGGGCGGCCTCCAGGAACTGGGGTGCGCAGGAGGCGAGGTCCGCCAGCATCTCGCCGGCGGCTTCCTCCCGGCCGGCGAGGGCTGCCACCACCGCCCGCCACATCAGCTGGTCGGGCTCGGTGACCGGGTCCATCGGCCGCAGCAGTTCCAGCTCCCGGTCCGCGGTGACGGGGTCGCCGTCGATCGCCTGCTGGAACGCGCGGACGACGTCGTGGTACCGGGCACGGGTGACGAGGAGGTCGGCGAGCGCGGCGACGGGGTCGGTCGAGTCGTCCACCCGGAGATCGACCACCGCGTCGTGCCACGGCCGGCCCGTGGTGGTCGCCCGGATGACCATGATCGCGGCGGAGCGCCGTCCCCGGAAGTCACCGCCGGCCTCCTCGGCGGCCTGCAGGGCATTGAGCAGGCGCTGCGCGAGCGGGCCCCCGGAGGTCTCGAACCGCTCGACCATCGTCTCCCATACGAGCGGCGACGCGGCCATGTTGGCCAGGGCGACGCAGGTGTCGCCGATGAGGTGGCCGGCCGACTCGACGCACTGGTCGCCGGTGTAGGCGGCGAGGTCGCCGTTCACCCCGAGGACGGCGACCTGCCGGCGCTGCGGATGCGGATCGACGCTGCTCAGGGCGGTGAGCACCTCCTGAGCGGTGAAGCCGCCCTGGAGCAGGTCCAGGCCGACCGAGCCGTACATCGGCTCGGCCATCGACTGGGTGGCGATGACGCCGTGGCCGGGCAGTGCGAAGGGGACACTGTTGCCGACGGCGAAGGCCTGCGACTGGGTGGCGACGCCCATCTCTCCGGTGTCGGGGTCACGGGCCACGATCGAGTAGGTCACCCGGCTGACCTACCCGGACCACCCCTGGTCGGCAAACCCGGTCACGCCGGGCCAGCGTGCGCGTCAGGACCGGGCGGCTGCCAGCGCCGCCAGGTGCCGCTCCTTGTCCGCCTCGGGCAGGAAGCTGGCGCGGAAGCTGTTCTCGGCCAAGCGGCGTCGATGCCCGTCGGTCAGGCCGAGCGCGCGCGTCACGGCCGCGACGTTGTCGTGCAGGTACCCGCCGAAGTAGGCCGGGTCGTCCGAGTTGACCGTGGCGGCGAGCCCTGCGTCGAGCATCCGGCGCAGCGGATGGGCATCCAGCCTGTCGATGGAACGCAGCGCCAGGTTCGACAGCGGGCACACCGTCAAGGGCACCTGCTCCTCCCGCAGCCGGGCCACCAGGGACGGGTCCTCCAGGCTGCGGTTGCCGTGATCGACGCGCTCCACCCCGAGGCGGTCGAGGGCCGACCAGACGTAGGCGGGCGGCCCCTCCTCCCCCGCGTGCGCGACCCGGTGCAGCCCCTCGTCTGCGGCCCGCGCGAAGACCCGCTCGAACAGCTCGGGCGGAAAGCCGACCTCGGCACTGTCCAGACCCACGCCGATGACCAGGTCGCGGTACGGCAGCAACCGCGGCAGCAGATCTTCGGCCTCGGCCGGGTCGCGGTCCCTGAGGAAGCAGGCGATGAGCCGGGCGGACAGCCCGTGCCGAGCCTCCGCCCGGCGGAACGCCTCGCCCAGGCCCTCCATGACCACCTCGAGCGGCACGCCGCGGCCGGTGTGCGCCTGCGGGTCGACGAAGACCTCGGCGTGCCGGACGCCCTGCGCGGCGGCCCGCGTGAAGTAGGCCTCCGCGAGGTCGGCGAAATCCTCGGGCCGCTGCAGCACCGCCGTGAGCTCGTAGTAGAGGTCGAGGAAGGACTGCAGATCGGTGAAGGAGTAGGCCCGGCGCAATGCGTCGAGATGGGCGTAGCGCAGTCGCGTGCCGTTGCGGGCGGCGAGGGAGAAGGCGAGCTCCGGCTCCAGAGTGCCCTCGATGTGCACGTGCAGTTCGGCGGTGGGCAGCGGCGGGACGGGCGACGACATGGCGAGCAACCGTAGACGGCGGAACAACGTGCCGGAGCGTCGCCTAGGTCCGGCGCACGACCGAGATCAGCATCAGGAGCGCGACCGCCTGCACCGCGGCGACCACGGCCACGAGGGCCGGCACCGACTGCTCGTAGATCGCACCCGCCGCCACGCCGCCGATCAGCGCTCCGGCGCCCTGCAGCGCGGCGAACATTCCGTAGGCCGTGGCCCGGCGCTCACGCGGCACCAGGTCGGCGACCAGCGCCTTCACCGTGGAGTCCTGCACGCCGACGGCGGCCCCCCAGAGCAGGACGCCCGGTACGGCAGCGGCCAGCGTGTTGCCGAACGCCAGGGCGGGAACGGCGGCGACCAGAGGGGGCAGCGCCAGCAGGACGCGTGGGCCGAGCCGGTCGTAGATCTCGCCGGTCAGCAGGGCGGCAAGGGCTGCGGCAGCCATCGCTGCGGCATAGAGCAGCGGCGCCCCGGCGATCGGGACGAGGTGGCGCTGCACGAGGTGGAAGCTGATCAGCCCGAACGTGACCAGCCCTGCGGTGCAGGCGGCGGTGCCGAGCGCGAAGCGGAGAAAGGACGCAGGCAGCGGCACGCGCCGCGGTGTGTCGTCCCCGCCGTCGTCACCGGTCGCGATCCGGGTGGGGGCCTCGACCGGGGCCGGCAGCCGGCGCCGGGTGAGGACGAGCAGCAGCATCGCGACGGCACCGGGAACGGCGAGGGCGGCCAGACCGGGCCAGATGGCTCCGCTCGCGGCGATGAGACCGGCGACGAGCAACGGCCCGGCGAAGGCGCCGACCTGGTCGAGCGCCTTGTGCACGCCCAGGCCGCGGCCCATCCCGACCTGGCCGGCGGCGTCGGCCAGGAGCGTCGATTTGGCCGGGCTGCGGACGGCCTTGCCGATCCGCTCGGCCAGGATCAGCGCCGCGGCGGTGGCGAGCCCTGCGCCCCCCAGCGTGGGGGTGACGGCGAGCAGCGGGACGCATACAGCGGTGAGCGCGTACCCGACCATCGTGAGGGTCCAGTAGCGGCCGGTTCGGTCCGCGAGGGGCCCGGAGACGACGCGGAAGATCAGTGCCGCGGCCTCGCCTGCGCCGGTGACCGCCCCGACGGCGATCGCGGAGGCTCCGAGCGAGGCCAGCAGGGGCCCGTACACCGAGCGGGCGCCTTCGTAGACCATGTCGGCGGCCAGGCTGATCACGCCGAAGCCGACCACCGCCCGCCACGGCGACGAGGCCGGCGAGGCGGCGTCGGTCGGCCGCTCCTCGCCCGGAGCGGCGGGACCGGACGGGACGACAGTGGGATCGGACAGGAGTCGACTCCTCGCTGACGGTCCGGACGGACCCGTGCGGCCGTCCGCGCTCAACCGTCAGTGTGAACGGGCTCGCGGCGGAACAGCCGGCGACCTGCGATGAGCGTCCCGGCGAGCCACAGCCCACCGAGCGCCCACGCGCCGGGCACGTCGGTCGGGCGTTCACGCTCCGGTAGACGCGGGGCCCCCCACCAGGGCCGCCAACCGGTGGTGGGCCACCCAGCTGACTCCGCTGCAACTCTCGCTGTTCCTCCACTCACGCCGCATGCCGTCGTTCAGCTACGCGTCACGTCGCCGACCTGGCGTTCCGCCCGACAGCACGAGGGCACACCGCGAGGCACCGGCGCCCCGATCAGGCCCCCACGGTCTCCATCGCCTCGGCGGTGAGGGCGACCGACCGCAGCCGGCCCTCGGTCGTCGGTGCCTGGTGAGCGACGATCAGCTCGTCGGCGTCGGCTCGCTTCCGGAAGCTCTCGAGGTACTCGCGCACCTCCGCGGGGGTGCCGACGGCGGCGTAGGTGAGCATCTGGTCGACGTGCTGCGCCGCGCCCTGGGCCAGGAGCTGGTCAGCCTGCTCGTCGGTGAGCGCCTGCCCGCGGCCGAAGAGAGCGATCGCTCGGACCCGTCGTGACTCCTGGAGCTGCTCCCGCGCCTGCTCCGACGTGTCGGCGGCGAGAGCGTTGACGCCCGCGATCACGTAGGGCCGGTCGAGCTGCTCCGACGGCCGGAACTCGCGCCGGTAGGCGGCGACGGCGGCCTCGAGCATCTGCGGTGCGAAGTGCGACGCGAAGGCGTAGGGCAGCCCGAGAGCGGCGGCCAGCGTGGCACCGAACATGGACGAGCCCAGGATGTAGAGAGGCACCCGCGAGCCCTTGCCGGGGATCGCGTCGACCCCGGCCACGCGGGTCTCACCGGCCAGGTACGCCTGCAGTTCCAGCACGTCCTGAGGGAACGTGTCGGCCGAGTTCGGGTCGCGGCGCAGCGCGTACATCGTGTTCTGATCCGAGCCGGGCGCGCGGCCCAGGCCGAGGTCGATCCGGGCGGGGTACATCGCCTCGAGGGTGCCGAACTGCTCAGCGAGGGTCAGCGGGGAATGGTTCGGCAGCATGACGCCGCCGGCGCCGAGCCGGATCGTGTTCGTCTTCGCCCCCACGTGCGCGATGAGCACGCTGGTCGCCGACGACGCGATCGACGGCATGTTGTGGTGCTCGGCGTACCAGACCCGCTTGTAGCCGTGCTCCTCCGCACGCTGGGCGAGGACGACGCTGGCGGCGATGCTGCTGCTCGCGGTCTCGCCGCGGGCGATGGGTGCCAGGTCGAGGATGGACAACGGGATGCGCATTGGAGTGGTGCCCTTCGCTTGGTTACCCGGCCCAACGCGGTTGCCTCCGACGTGCTTCCCATGGTCCCCCGAAGTTGCCGCCACCGCGCAGTTACACCTGTCTTTGCGCTATGCCGGCGTCAGGGAGGCGTACGGGTCGGCGGCGGGTCGGCCAACGAGCCCGAGCAACCCGTCCCAGGTGGGGGGCCTGGCGTCGAGGGATGCCTGCAGGAGCGCCTGGGCCCTGGCGCAGGGGCAGCACGGCGCGCTCGGCGTCCGGCAGCTCCAGGGAGAGGGAGGGGCACGGTCACCATCCCGGGTGTCCGACTCGGCCGCCTTCGAACTTCCCGGTCCTCTCCGGTGGTAGAACGCGGCGTGACTGCGAACCCGCCGCGACAGGGGCGCCGCGGCGAGGCCAGGCTGCCGGCCTCGCTCGCCGTCCTGGCCGCCATCGCCCTCTACGCGCTGCTGCCCGAGACCCTGCTGGTGCTGCCCCGCCTCCTCATCCCCGCGCTCGGCCTCCTGCTACTGGTGGCCCTCGTCGTGGTCAACCCCCGACGGCTCACCCGCCAGACGCGACTCTCCCGGGTCGCTTCACTCGCACTGGTCGCGCTCATCGGCCTGGCGAACGCCGTCGCCCTCGTCATGCTGCTGCGCGCTCTGCTGGCCAGCGAGGTGCAGGACGGCCGGGCCTTGCTGGTCGCGGCGCTGCAGGTGTGGTTGACCAACGTGATCGTGTTCGGGTTGGCCTTCTGGGAGCTGGACCGGGGCGGTCCGGTCGTCCGCACCCAGAAGCCGCGCGAACAGTTGAGCCCCGCGGACTTCCGGTTCTCGCAAGACGAGAACCACGACACCGTCTCCGAGGTCGCCGCAGGCTCCAGCAAGCTGGCGGGCTGGGTGCCCGCCCTGCACGACTACCTCTACGTCTCGCTCACGAACTCGACCGCGTTCAGCCCCACCGACACGATGCCGCTCACCGGGCGCGCGAAGCTCCTGATGGGCCTGGAGTGCACCAGCGCGCTGATCGTGTCGATACTCGTGATCTCCCGGGGCATCGGCATCCTGCAGTAGCGCTGTCACACCTGCACCTCGGCGTGGGTCATGGGCTTACGTGCCCGCTGACCACAGGTCCCAGGCAGACCAGGGAGGACCCCATCGCATGCTCGGTCGCAAGAGCTACACCCAAATCCGCTCAACGAGGTCGAACTACTGGTCGAGTCGCTGATCAGTACGTCCGGCCGAGTCCGTCCTGAAGCTCGCGATCGGTGACCGGATCCGGCTCACGGCCGACGACTCGAGTGCCTCGCGACGGCGTTCTTGGCCGAGCTCGAGCGCACGTTCCGCTAGCGGCTCTGCAGCGCGTCGAGCGCGACGGCCATGCTGGCCGCGACGCGGAAGTCCAGGCGCGAATCCGGGACGGTCACCTCGTAGCGGTCCCGGATGGCCTTCTGCCGTTCGCTGACGAGCACCGTCTGCCCGGTCTCGGTGTCGACGAAGTCGAAGTGGAAGATGAAACGGCACCCAGATGTCGCCGATGTAGGGGATGAAGTCCCAGATTCGGCGGAGAATCGCGATGACCGGGCGCCGCTCACGGCCGACGGCTTGATCCCGGGCGCCGACAGGTTCCAGGTCGAGCGCAGCAGGCTGGCGCCGAACGCCTTGCTGAAGTAGCCGAGCACAAGGGAGATCCGGCGGGCGCGGAGGACGCCCTGCTGGCCAGTCATCGCGCCGGATGGGACCCCCAACCGGGTCTCGCGCTTGTGCGCCTGGCCCAGGGAGACGCGGCCGTCGCGGCTGCCTCGATCCGGGACGCGCTCGAGCGTCCTCTGCGGATGCCGTCGAAGGAAGGACCGCCCGACACCGCTTTGCAGCGAGCCCCGCTGCTCGAGGCGCAGGTGGAGATCGAGATCGCGGCGGCGACGTCGGCCGTGCTCGATCGGCCGCCGACGAGCTGGAGCTGGTGGCCGCCCGCTTCGAGAACAAACCGTTGACCGCCTCGGCTGCGCTGGCTCGCGGAAGGGTGCAGCTCGCCGACGGCGATGCAGCGGGCGCGGAGCAGTCCTTGTCGGAGGCGGTGCGGCTCTGGAACGAGGTCGGCGCACCGTACGAGGCGGCCCACGCGCGCCTGGGGCTGGCCCAGGCCCATGCCGCCCGTGGCAGCGAGCACCGGGCCGGCCTGGAGCGCCGTGCGGGGCGCGCGATCCTCGACGGGATCGAAGCCGCGCCACCCGCGGCCCGGGAACAGGTCGACCAGCACGAAGCGGTCGACGAGCAGCCGAGCGCGGGCGCCGACGTCTTCCGTCGCGAGGGCGACTACTGGTCAGTGACCTTCGACGGGGACACCGTGCGGGTGCGCGACCTCAAGGGCATGCACTACCTCGCACGACTGCTCGCCGATCCGGGGCGGGAGTTCCACGTGCTGGACCTCGTCGCCGCGGAGACCGGCCGGGATGGCCCGGACGACGGCAGCCGGGTGGCCGACGTGCCTCGCTCGGGCTTCGGCGATGCGGGCGAGGTCCTCGACGCGCGAGCCAGGGTTGCCTACCGCCGGCGAATCGCCGAGATCGACGACGACATCGCTCAGGCGCACGCCACCGGGGACTTCGAGCGGGCCGCGCAGTCCGATGCCGAACGGGACTTCCTGGTGCGAGAACTCGCGTCCGAGCGCGCTCGGGCCGGGGTGACCCGCGCCGTCCGCCAGGCGATCCGGCGGATCGGTGCCCACCATCCCCAGCTCGGCGATCACCTGAGCCGGACCATCCGCACCGGCGCGTACTGCGCCTACATTCCGGATCCGCGTGCCCCTGCCGCATGGCGATTCTGACGTCGACCGGCGCTGCCGTTCCAGCCCGTGACGCGACGAGCCTGCAGGAACCCGAACGTACTGCGTCGTCCCCGCGGAGGCAGGCGCTCCCGTCGAAGGCGAGAAGGCCGACCGGGCGGGCGACTCGGTCGACGGGGGCCGTTGGAAGGGGGCATAGAGGTACAGGAGCGCCGGGACCATGATCAGGCCGCCGCCGCTCAGTGCGACCGGCATCAGGCGAACGCCGCCCGCGCCGGGACGTAGCGCCGGAGCACGAGCGCCGCCAGGCCGACCACGACCGAGAGCACCACGACCGGGGCGGCGGGCCCGGTCAGGCCGTCGAACAGCAGAGGGGCGTCGGCCCGGAGCGCGAAGAGACCGACGAGGCCGACCAGGTAGGCACGACGGCGGCGAACGCGCCCGAGAACGCCGTCCAGAGGACGACGAGCACGAAGATCAGCCAGACGTGGTCGGCCTCCCGGATCGGCGCGATCGAGCGCTCGATGAGGTCACGCTGACCCGCCCGGCCCCGGGTTCCGCCGGCCGGCAGGTCCCAGGTGCCGGCATCGAAGTCGGCCCGCCGAACAGCCCGTAGGCGATCAGCCCGACGAACATGATGCTGAGGACCAACTCGGCAAGGGTCATCGCACGGCGAGCTCGTCGGCGGTGGGCTCCGGCGGTCCGGCGTCCACCTCCTGCGGGGCCGCGGTGTCCGGACTCCGTGCCAGTCGCCTGAGGACGAACGTGGTGAGCCCGGTCAGCGCGAGGTAGATCACGACCACCGCGTAGAAGCCGACGAACAGCCCCGGCGCGGGACTGACCGCGTCGGCGGTGTGCAGGATGCCGTAGACGATCCACGGTTGGCGGCCGACCTCGGTCGTGATCCAGCCGCCTTCCATCGCGAGAACCGCCGCGACCCCGGAGATCGCGACCGCTCGGAGGAACCACGGCGTTCCCGGGATGCGCCGTCGGCGCCACCAGTTCACGCCGAAGACGGCGGCCAGGAGGAGCAACCCCGAGCCGATGCCCACCATCGCGTCGTACGCGAGGTGCACGACATTGACCGGCGGCCGCTCGTCGGCGGGGAACTGCTCGAGGCCGGTCACCACGCCGTCGGGGTCGTGGTGGATGAGCAGAGACAGCCCGTTCGGGATCTCCAGCGCGTAGTGCAACCCGTCGTCGTAGTAGACGCCGGCCAGCGACAGTGGGGCGCCGGCCGTGGTCCGGTAGAGCCCCTCCATGGCCGCCAACTTGGCCGGCTGGTTCTCGGCGACGGCGTTGGCGATCCAGTCACCGACACCGATCTGCACCGGCGTGACGATGGCCGCGACGGTGAGCGGGACGAGCAGACCGAGCCGGTGTCGGCGGTCACGGCGGCCGCGAAGCATGCCCACCGCGTAGACCGAGGCGATGGTGAACCCGGTGACCATGTAGGCCGCCAGCAGCATGTGCACCACCTGCGGCCATGTGGAGGGACCGAACATCGCCGCCCACGGCCGCGCGTCGACCACGCGCCCCTCGTCGTCGAGCCGGAAACCGGTCGGGTTGTTCATCCACGCGTTCGCCGCGACGACGAAGAACGCCCCGGCCATGCCGGAGAGGGCCATCGGGAGGGCGCTGAGCATGTGCGCTCGAGGCGAGAGCCGGTGCCAGCCGAAGAGGTAGACGCCGACGAAGATCGCCTCGATGAAGAAGGCGAACCCTTCCAGCACGAAGGGGAACCCGTAGATCTCACCGAAGCGCTCCATCAGGCGCGGCCAGAGGATGCCCAATTCGAACGAGAGGAGGGTCCCGGACACGGCACCGGCCGCGAAGAGCACGCCCATGGCCTTCGCCCAGGTGCGGGCCAGTGCCGTGAGCGTGGGGTCTCCGCGGCGGTGCCCCCGCCACTCGGTGAAGACGGTGATCAGCGGGAAGGCGATCCCGAAGCACGAGAAGACGATGTGCCAGCCGAGCGACAGGGCCATCTGCATCCGCGCGGGACGGAGGTTCTCCGTCGCGTCGGCGAGCACGTCCCACGAACCCACGCCGGTCTCCGCTCCCTCACCGGATCGCAACTGGACCGGTGCACGCTTCGGGCGGTGCCCACACTCAGTGCCGGACGGCCCCGACCAGCTTCCGGACGCCGCTGGTCGCCACGCCGGCGGCGGCCACCCAGGGCCCGGCCACGATGACCGGGTCCAGCCACTGGTGCTTCGGGTCGGCACGCCGCTGCCCGAAGCGGGAACGAAGGCCGTGGTGGGTGAACTCGCTGAGCACGCCGGTCTCGGTGATCGGGTTGTCCGGGCGCAGCCGCAGGAACGACACCAGGTGGTTCTCGACGGCGTCGACGCGGTCGGCGAGCGTGAAGAGCAGCCATCGCACGGCCCGCCCCTCGCTGTACGTGGCGTAGGAATACTTCCGGATGGCGCCGGACAGCCACCTCGGCGGCTGGGCGGTGCCGAAGACAGGCGGAAGCATCCGGTGCTCCACCGACCGCTCCCGCGGCCATCTCTCCACCTGTTGCTCGGGGAACTCCCAGTGCGCGCCGGTGTTCTCCTGCCACTGCAACCGGGTCGCCGAGGGACGGTTGATCGGATCCAGGTCGGCGCCCCAGCCGGGGATGCGCTCCCGTAGTTGCTCGGCCGACTCGGTGATCGGTGGCCTTTGAGCGGTGTAAGGCCCTGTGACAGTCATGGTGCCTCCTGCGGCTCAGGCCGCGGTCGGGACGACGAGCGGCTTGATGCAGCCGTCCAGTTTCGATGAGAAGACGTGGTAGCCCTCGTTGATGTGCTCGAGGGGGAAGCGGTGGGTGACGATCTCGCTGGGCTTGAGGTAGCCGTTGCGCACGTGGTCGAACAGCCGCGGCCACTGACGCTTCACCGGCGTCTGGTTCGTGTGCAGGGTGATGCCCTTGTTCATCAGGTCGCCGGTCTTGACATTGCTGAACAGAGGGCCGTAGCCGCCCATCACGGAGATCGTCCCGCCCTTGCGGACGGTGTCGATCGCCCAGTTCAGGGCTACCGGCGACCCGCCACCCTGCAGCTTCAGCTTGCTCGCGGTCACGTGCTGGAAGAACGAGCCGTCGGCCTCGCAGCCGACGGCGTCGATGGCCGCGTCGGCACCGAAGAAGTCGGTGGCCTTCTTCATCTCCAGGACGATGTCGCCGTACTCGGTGAAGTTGTAGGTCTCGGCGTGGGCGAACTCCCGCGCCTTCTCCAGGCGGTAGTCGAGGTGGTCGATGACGATCACCCGGCCGGCACCCATCAGCCACGCGGACTTCGCGGCGTACAGGCCCACCGGCCCGGCCCCGAACACGATGACGACGTCCCCCTCGACGATGTCGGCACACTGGGCGCCGAAGTACCCGGTAGGGCACGCGTCGGTCAGGGTGACGGCGTCCTCGTCGCTCATCCAGTCGGGGATCAGCGACGGCCCCACGTCGGCAAACGGCACGCGGACGTACTCCGCCTGCGCGCCGTCGTACCCGCCCGCAGTGTGCGAGTAGCCGTAGTAGGCGCCGACCGCGTAGTTGTTGGCGTTCGTGTTGTTGCAGTTGCCGAACAGGCCGCGCCTGCAGAACCAACACGAGCCGCAGAAGATGTTGAAGGGCACCATCACCCGGTCCCCGACCTTCAGGTTCTGCACCGACGAACCGACCTCGTGAATGGCGCCGATGAACTCGTGGCCGAACGTGTGCCCGATCCGGGTGTCCGGCATCAGGCCGTGGTAGAGGTGCAGGTCCGAGCCGCAGATGGCCGCCAGCGTGACGCGCACGATCGCATCGTTGGGATGCTCGATCGCCGGGATGTCCTTCTCCTCGACCCGGATCTTGTACGGCCCTCGGTACACCATCGCCCGCATGCGGACTCCCCTCGGAGCGGCCGCCTGGGGTGCGTCAGGCCTGCTCCAGCAGTGCAAGCCGGCTCTGCTCACCGGCTGCTGAAAGCCTCCGCCGCGGGGTGGGCCGCGGCCACTCGGCACGGGAGGCCCTGAGCCTGGACACGGATGAAATCGGTCGTTCTACCCATATGCCTCACGCCACGCGCCGAACCCGCCCGAGCGCCGGAGCGCGGCGACTCGCCGCCGCCCCCCTTTCCCCGGCCCGACGTCCGTGGTCAGATGCGCTCCTCCGCCGGTGTGGGCGGCGTCACCAGCAAGCTGGAGGCACGGATGTCGTTGGGGCAGAACAGGGCGGCGACTCGCACGGAAGGTTCCGGCACGCCAGGCCGCACGGCATCGTGACGGCGACTGCTTCACGCGGGACCGGGCCAGTCACCCCCGGACCCGGCGGCGGCCCCGCGCCGCGCCGTGCGGCGATCGCCGCACGAACGCTGCGGAAGGACCGCTGGTGGCTCCAGCCGCTGCTGACCGTCTTGGCACTGCTGCTGTTCATCGTCTACTCGACGTTCCGCGCCTTCCAGAACGCGCACTACTTCGCCGAGCCCTACATCTCGCCGTTCTTCTCGCCGTGCCTCACCACCGCGTGCGAGGGAGACACCTTCCCGAAGCTGTTCACCGGGCCGGACTGGATCTCCCCGGCGCTGTACATCCTGATCTTCCCCCTCGGCTTCCGGCTGACCTGCTACTACTACCGCAAGGCCTACTACCGGTCGTTCTGGCTGTCGCCGCCGGCGTGCGCGGTCGCCGAGCCGCACGGGCGCTACACCGGCGAGACCCGGTTCCCGCTGATCTTCCAGAACGTGCACCGGTACTTCTTCTATGCGGGGCTCGTCTTCAACGCCATCCTCACCTACGACGCGGTCCTCGCCTTCCGGGACGAGGGCGGCGCGTGGGGACACATGGGACTCGGCACCCTGGTGCTCCTGGCCAACGCGGCGCTGCTGTGGCTCTACTCGCTGTCCTGCCACTCCTGCCGGCACATCGTCGGCGGCCGCCTCAACAACTTCTCGCGGCACCCGCTGCGCTACCGATTCTGGACGGTCGTCTCACGGCTGAACGCCAATCACATGAAGTTCGCCTGGGCGTCGCTGTTCAGCGTCGCGTTCGCCGACTTCTACGTATTCATGGTCGCCACGGACACGATTTCGGACCTGAGGTTCTTCTGATGGAGCTCGAGAAGCACGAGTACGACGTCGTCGTCGTCGGAGCGGGGGGTGCGGGTCTCCGGGCCGCCATCGAGGCCCACGACAGCGGCGCGCGGACGGCGGTCGTCTGCAAGTCGCTGCTGGGCAAGGCGCACACGGTCATGGCCGAGGGCGGGATCGCCGCCGCGATGGCGAACCTGTATCCCGAGGACAACTGGCGGGTGCACTTCCGCGACACGATGCGCGGCGGCAAGATGCTCAACCACTGGCGGATGGCCCAGCTGCACGCGCAGGAGGCCCCGGACCGGGTCCGCGAGCTGGAGGACTGGGGCGCGCTGTTCGACCGCACGCCGGACGGCCTGATCAGCCAGCGCGACTTCGGCGGCCACCGGTACGCCCGCCTCGCGCACGTCGGTGACCGGACCGGGCTGGAGCTGATCCGGACGCTGCAGCAGCGCACCGTCGCACTCGGCATCGACGTCTACATGGAGTGCACGGTCACCCGGCTGCTGACCGATGAGGACGGGATCATCGGAGCCTTCGGGTACTGGCGCGAGTCCGGCCGCTTCGTCGCCTGGCAGGCCCCATCGGTCGTGCTCGCCACCGGCGGGATCGGCAAGTCCTACAAGGTCACCTCGAACTCCTGGGAGTACACCGGCGACGGCCACTCCCTCGCACTCCAGGCCGGCGCGACGCTGGTGAACATGGAGTTCGTGCAGTTCCACCCGACCGGGATGGTGTGGCCCCCGTCGGTGCGCGGGATCCTGGTCACCGAGAGCGTGCGCGGCGACGGCGGCATCCTGAAGAACTCCGCGGGCAACCGCTTCATGTTCGACTACATCCCCGACTTCTTCCGCAAGGAGACCGCGGAGACCGAGGCCGAGGCCGACCGCTGGTACGACGACAAGAAGAACAACCGCCGCCCGCCCGAGCTGCTCCCCCGCGACGAGGTCGCCCGGGCGATCAACAGCGAGGTGAAGGCGGGGCGCGGCACCCCGCACGGCGGCGTCTACCTCGACATCGCCTCGCGCCGCTCGCCGGAGTACATCCGCAAGCGCCTGCCGTCGATGTACCACCAGTTCAGGGAGCTGGCCGAGGTAGACATCACCGCCGAGCCGATGGAGGTCGGACCGACCTGCCACTACGTGATGGGCGGGGTGGAGGTCGACCCCGACACGGAGGCCGCCCGCGTGCCGGGCCTGTACGCGGCGGGTGAGGTCGCCGGGGGCATGCACGGGTCGAACCGGCTCGGCGGCAACTCCTTGTCCGACCTGCTGGTCTTCGGACGGCGCGCCGGGCAGGCCGCGGCGGAGCACGCGCATGGGTGCGCGGGCCGGATCGAGCTCCCCGACGACGCCCTGGCCGAGGCCGGACGGGCGGCGCTGGCCCCGTTCGAGCGGGAGGGCGGCGAGAACCCGTACACGGTGCAGCACGACCTGCAGCAGACGATGCACGACCTGGTCGGCATCATCCGCACCGCACCGGAGATGGAGCTGGCACTGGAGCGCATCGCGGCGCTGAAGGAACGGGTCGCGAACCTCTCCGTGGAGGGGCATCGGCAGTACAACCCGGGGTGGCACCTGGCGCTCGACCTGCCGCACATGCTGATCGTCAGCGAGTGCATCGCGCGGGCGGCCCTCGAGCGCGAGGAGAGCCGGGGTGGGCACACCCGCGACGACTTCCCGGGCCCGGATCCCGGGTGGGGGAAGACGAACCTCATCTGCTCGTCCGCATCCGACGGTGGGGTGGCGATCGGGCACCAGCCGCTCCCCCAGATGCCGGCCGAGCTCGCCGAGATCTTCGAGGAGACGCCATCGTGACCGAGCTTGCGAGGTCACGATGGGACGGAGCACCTCAGGGCATCGCGCTGCCGAGCGCCAGCGAGGAGGAGCGGTGACCTACGACGCGGCGTTCCGGGTCTGGCGCGGAGACGCCGAGGGCGGCGACCTGCGGGACTTCACCGTGGCGGTGAACGAGGGCGAGGTCGTCCTCGACGTGATACACCGGCTGCAGGCCACCCAGGCCGGCGACCTCGCCGTCCGGTGGAACTGCAAGGCCGGCAAATGCGGGTCGTGCAGCGCGGAGATCAATGGGCGCCCGCGGCTGATGTGCATGACCCGGATGAGCACGTTCGGCGAGGACGAGACGGTGACGGTCACCCCGCTGCGGGCATTCCCGGTGATCCGCGACCTGGTCACCGACGTGTCGTTCAACTACGAGAAGGCCGCGCAGATCCCGGCGTTCACTCCCCGGTCGCGGGAGAAGGACGGCAACCACCGGATGCAGCAGATCGACGTCGAGCGCTCGCAGGAGTTCCGCAAGTGCATCGAGTGCTTCCTCTGCCAGGACACCTGCCACGTCATCCGTGACCACGAGGAGAACAAGGCGTCCTTCGCCGGTCCCCGCTTCCTCATCCGGCTGGCCGAGCTGGACATGCACCCGCTCGATGTGGTCGACCGTCGCGACGCGGCGCAAGAGGAGTTCGGGCTCGGCTTCTGCAACGTCACCAAGTGCTGCAGCGAGGTGTGCCCGGAAGGCATCCACCTCACCGACAACGGCATCATCCCGCTGAAGGAGCGGGTGGTGGACCGTAAGTTCGACCCGCTCACCTGGCTGGGCGCCAAGATCGGGCGCCGTCCCCGGGACTGACTGCTCCCCCGGGAAATGGATGAGGGGGGAGGCCCGAAGGCCTCCCCCCTCATCCAGGGAGGTGCTGAAGAACTGAGTTCCTCAGCTACTCAACCGACCGCGGTCAGCGCAGCAGCGACAGGATCCCCTGCGAGGCCTGGTTGGCCTGCGCGAGCATCGCGGTGCCGGCCTGGGACAGGATCTGGTTCCGGGTGAACTGGACCATTTCCTGCGCCCTGTCGGCGTCGCGGATGCGGCTCTCCGACGCGGTGAGGTTCTCCACCGCGACGTTGAGGTTGTTGATGGTGTGGTCGAACCGGTTCTGGATGGCACCCAGGTCGGCGCGAGTCGTCGACACCCGCTTGATGGCCGTGTCGAGGGCGGTGATGGCTCCGTCGCCCGTAGCGACCGGTCCGGTCCGGGCCGAACGTCCTGGCAGCACGGCCAGGTGTCACCGCGGCGTGGTCGCCGGAGCCGGTGGAGCTGCCGCCGGGGCCCCGGGGGAGGACGGCGGCGTGGGCCCAGGCGGAACCGCGGCGGGATCGGTGCCGCCCTGGTCGAGCCGGAAGGGCGGGTAGCGGTCGGTCATCAGGGCCGCATAGGCCGCCACCCGCAGCGCCCACCGGTCCATGCCCATGACGAAGTCGTAGATCTGCTTCGGGTAACGGCCGGTGAACAGCAGCACGATGGCGGCGATCAGGACGAGGAGGTCGACCAGTCCGACGCCCGCGTTCCCGCCGTTGTCCCAGCCGTTGTTGGTTCCGCTGCGGGTGCCCAGCCACAGGCCGCCGCCGATGAAGACCGCGAGGACGAGGTAGTGCGGTAGGGCCAGCAGCCACCACTTGACCAGCACCAGGCCCCGGGACAGCCGTTCGGGGTAGGCCACGTCCAGGCGCGCCGGGTAGTCCGGGACGTCGGCCAGCGTGAAGGGCGGGTAGCGGTCGGTCCCCAGCGCCCAGTAGCCGTAGTAGTGCACGCGCCAGGACCAGCGCAGGACGCCGACATTGAAGTCGAACAGCAACCGCGGATAACTCCCGGTGAACAGGATCGCGAAGAACGCGATCACGCTGACCACGAGGAATGCCAGCCATAGGAAGAACAGCACGACGTAGTGCGGGATCAGCAGCAACCACTTGACCAGCCACAGCCAACGGGAGAGCGGCGCGTCCAGCGACGCGTCGACGCGGACCGGGTAGGGGGTTCGGTTCTCGGTCACCTCGGGCTCCTCACGGGGGTTTCGGACGCCGACGACCCCGTGGCCCCGGAAGCGTCAGCGAGATGTCGCAGGACGACCTACGCCGTCGCCCCGGCCGGTGTCGGGTCTGGCGTGGCAGCTCGCCGGCGGGGGCCGAATACCGCGTGCGCAGAGGTCATCGCGGCTCCGTCCCTGTACACCGTCCAATTTGTACGGCGTACAGAGACCCTTTACCTTGGGCAGCATGACGTCAAGGGAGACGGTCACGCCGATACCGGCCGAGAAGATGCGCCGGCGTCCCGGTCCACGGCGGGCGCTCACCGAGGACGAGATCCTCGACGCAGCGCTGGGGCTGCTCGACGACGGCGGACCGAATGCGGCCTCCGTGCGAGGCATCGCCGCACGCGTGGGGGTGGCGCCCAATGCCGTCTACACGTACTTCCCGGACAAGGCGGCCGTGGTCAACGCCCTGGTCGACAGGCTGCTGGGCGAGGTCGATCACGACGTCTTCGCCGACCGCGGCCGACCGTGGCGTGAACGCGTGGAAGCGCTGGCCCTGGAGCTGAGGGCGAATCTCTCGGCGCACCCTGGCGCGGTCGCGCTGATGATCGGCGGCCCCATGGGCGGCCCGCACGCGCTCGCCCTGAGCGAACGACTCCTCGAACTGCTCGCTGACACCGGCCTCGAGCGCACCGACGCCGCGCGCGCCGCCCACCTCCTCATCGTCTACGTGTTCGGCTCCATCGCGCTGGATGTGGCGGATCCCAAGCAGTCCGGACCGCTGCCCCCCGAGCCGGAACGGACGGCCGACCGCTTCCCCCGCAGTGCCGCCGCCGTGGCGACCATGGCCGGCTACGTCTCGACCGATCAGTACCTGTGGGGACTTCGCCGTCTGCTCGACGGGATCGCGGCACAGAGAGAGGGCGCCGCGGTTTCGTGAACCGCCGTCCGTGGGTCCATGCCCGCGGGCGTGCGCCCCCGCGGGTCTGCTCATTGCTCGCCTGCGAGTGGATGGGGCGGTCCGGCCCACCAGGGGGACCGCCGTCGTAGCGGGCCCGCTCGTGCCGATGAGACGAAGCGGCGCGCATGACGAGAGCCGCCTCCCGCCCTGACCCCTGGGAGCCCGCGGTGAAGCCGTGCGCACCGCCGGACGTCGTAGCGCGAGAGTCCGGCCCGAGCCGGGCGTCGGCGTCTGGTGGTGCGGTGCCGGGAGACGCACAATTGTTGTGGGCAACTACGCGACGCGGGGCGCACACGCCTGTGGGCCGGCTTCGGGCGGCCGAATGCCCAGGGGACACAGCGGCGTCCTGAGGAGACGGCCATGGCAGTCGCAGCAGAAACAACCCCGGCGCCTGGGCAGGTCTCGCTCAGGCGGGAGATCGGCCTGGTCGGCATGCTCTGGGCCTCGGTGGGATCCATCATCGGGTCCGGGTGGCTCTTCGGGGCCCAGAAGGGGCTCCTCGCCGCCGGGCCGGCAGCGGTGATCTCGTGGGTCATCGGCGGGCTCGCGATCCTCATCCTCGCTCTGGTGCACGCCGAACTGGGAGCGATGTACCCGGTCTCGGGAGGATCGGCCCGCTTCCCGCACTACGCCTTCGGCGGTGCCGCGGGAGCCTCCTTCGGCTGGTTCTCCTGGCTGCAGGCCGCCACCGTGGCGCCCATCGAGGTGTCCGCGATGATCAACTACGCGACGCACTACTCCTTCGCGCACGGTTGGCTGCACCCGAACCAGACGCTCACCGGAAGCGGGCTCGTCGTCGCCATCGTGCTCATGGCGCTCGTGTCGTCGATCAACTTCCTGGGCATCCGGGCGTTGGCGCTGACCAACAGCACCGCGACCTGGTGGAAGGTCGCCGTCCCGCTCGTGACGATCTTCGTCGTGGCCATCGCCGGCGGGCTGCACCCGGGGAACTTCACCGCTGCCGACGGCTTCGCACCCGATGGTGCGAAGGGCATCCTCGCGGCGGTCTCGACCAGCGGCATCATCTTCTCGTACCTGGGCTTCGAGCAGGCCGACCAGCTCGCCGGTGAATGCCGCCGGCCCAAGCGCGACATCCCGATCGCGGTGATCGGTTCGATCGTGATCGGGTTCATCATCTACGTCGCCCTGCAGGTGGTCTTCCTGATGGCGTTGCCGTCAAGCGCGATCGGCACGACGTGGGCGGCCACCGGCGACGGGCTGTACGGCGCGTTCACCGGGCCGTGGGCGCAACTGGCCTCACTGCTGAGCCTCGGCTGGCTCGCCGCGATCCTGTACTTCGATGCGATCGTCTCCCCCGGCGGCACCGGCCTGATCTACACCGCGGCGTCGTCCCGGGTCTCCTACGGGTTGTCCCGCAACGGCTACGTGCCGCAGATCTTCGAGCGGCTCAGCAATCGAGGCGTCCCGTGGTTCGGCGTCGTCACCGCGTTCGTCGTCGGCTGCATCTGCTTCCTGCCTTTCCCGAGCTGGCAGTCCCTGGTCGGCCTGATCACCAGCGCGAGCGTGCTCATGTACGCAGGGGCGCCGTTGTCCTTCGGGGTCTTCCGCAAGCGGCTGCCGCACGCCGAGCGGCCGTTCCGGCTGCCCGCAGGCGAGTTCTTCTCCCCGCTCGCCTTCGTCGTCTCGGGCCTGATCATCCTGTGGTCGGGCTGGTCGACGGACTGGAAGCTCGGCGTCGCGATCCTGCTGGGGTACGTGATCCTGGCCTTCAGCCGCGCGTTCCACCTCAACTCGCACAAGCCGGTGATGCAGTGGCGCGCCGCCCAGTGGCTGCCCGTCTATCTGATCGGCCTCGGCGTGATCGTGTACCTCAGCCCCTACGGGCCGCTGAAGGACCCGGTCATCCCGCTCTGGTGGGACATCGCCGTCACCGCCGTCTTCAGCCTGGTCATCTACTACTGGGCCCTGGCCGTGGCGCTGCCCACCGAGCAGATCGAAGAGATGATCAATGAGGTCGTCGTGCCGGAGGAGGCGACCGTCACCCCGTAGCCGGCAAGCCGGCTCCGCGTCACGCAGGCGCGTCTGCCCCGGTACTCACGCGAACGATCCGGAGGACGTCGACGCCGGGACGACGATGGCCGTCCGGTCAGGTGACCGGACGGCCGTCGCTCCCCGACTGCAGGCGGAAGCTCAGGCGTAGCCCATCGACTGGTTGACCGCGTAGGCGTGCGCGTTGTACTGCCGCAACCGCTCGGAGAGCTGAACACCGTCGATCACCCACAGGACGAACAGGACGATGAGTCCGAGCGCCCCGATGAAAACGAACAGCAGCATCCAGCTGAGGACACAGGTGACGGCGTAGGCCACGCCCCGTTGAGTTCGGCCGAGGTAGAAGTGGTGTCCACCGAAGTAACCGGTGAAGAACCACAGCAGGAACGCGGCAGTCGTGTCCTTGTACTGCATCGGTGCGAGCGGGTGGGCCGCCGGGTAGGGCTGGGATGCAATCTGCTGGTAGGGACCCGGCTGGAACGGCGCCTGCTGGAACGGCGCCTGCTGGAACGGACCCTGGGGATACGGACCCTGGGGATACGGACCCTGGGACGGCGGCTGCTGGTGGGGCGGACCCACCGGCTGGCCGTGAGGAGCGGACTGGGGCACGTGGCCGGAGTTTCCCTGTTGGGGAACGAATGGCTCGGTCGAGCCGTAGGGCGGGTTCGTCATTTCGCCTCCTGAGTGAGCGGCGCCGACATCTAGAGGCGGACTCCGCGGAACTGAGCGGTTGCAGTCCCTTCGGCCGCGGGGGTCGACACCTTGAGGCCAAGCCACGGCCGAACCGCTCCGTTCTGGCCAGACGCGCCTGGACCAGGCCACCGGGGCGAGTCAGGTGGCGACCGCGCGGGGACGTGCCGATGCACGAGATCAGGTAGATCTTGCACTTCTTCCAGATCTACGAGGCCCTCGAGCCCGGCAAGTCGTCCGAGACCCGCAACTGGAGCGCCGGAAGGAAGCCACGCAGGCGCTGGAGGACCCCCGGCACAGGTTCGCCGAGCAGCTCCCCGCGGCCGCCGGCGCGCCCGTGTGAACCGAGGGCCTGCCGCCCGCCGTCAGACGTCGAGGCGGAATTCCACGACGTCGCCGTCCTGCATGACGTGAGGTCGTCCTCGTCCTGTACGAGCACGCGCGCCCGGTCTACTGTGCGGGCGCATGGCCGCGATTGACGCCGGTCCCGTCGTCGACCTCTTGCGCGAGGTCTCGGAGACGCATCATCAGGTCTACCGGATCACCGACGGCGAGGACCCGGACTGGGCGTCCTGGTACGCGAACTGGCTCATCGACCTTTCCGAGCTACCGAACCTGCTGGGACGAAAACCGGTCCGCAGCGAACTCGTCTACCTCCTCGTGCTTCTGGAGAAGGAGATCACCGAACGCCAGATCGGCGAGCCGTGGCAGCAGTACTACGCCCGCCGGATGATCGACCACTTCTCCGGGTGAAAGGGCGCCGCGCCGGGTCGCCGGGGGGCCCACCCCGTCCCGGGCAGTAGCAGCGTCGGACGTCGCTGACGGTCGGGATGCACCGCCTTGGCCTCTACGTGGAAGGGACAGCGGCGAGTAGTTTTCGCGGCTTCACGGGGGACATGGCAACCGCGATCACCCGGGAGTCACGACCGTGGAACCAGCCAACTGCAACCACTCGTGCACGGGTTGACCACGTGCCCCCACGAGCAGAGTCGAGGAGTTGCGCGCCAGGATAAGCTGCCGGGCCCAGTGCCAGCCTGGCTGCGGTGGGTGCTCGACGGACGAGGCACTCGCCGCGGGGCGTGGGTTCAGAGTCCGACGCTGCCCTGCATGATCCCGCCGTCGATGAAGACGGTGGTTGCGTTCATGTACGCGGCTTTTCCCGAGGCGAGGAAGACGACCACGTCGGCGATCTCCTCCGG
>JAOPWM010000229.1 GCA_025965695.1 Blastococcus sp. | reverse complement strand
CACCGACGGCAGCCCGAACAGCCGACGGCTGGCCCGAACGGCTGCGGCCATGGGTTCGGCACAGACCGGCGTCAGCCCCCGCTCGGCCGCCAGCCATCCGGCCGGGCCGCCGACGCCCGCGCCGGCGTCGAGCAGCCGGGTGGCCGCGCCGAGATCCATCCGGTCGGCCAGCCAGCGCAGCGCCCCCTCGCTGCCGCTCCCCCGGCAGCCCGCGGGAACGGCGTACCCCGGTCCGAGCACCCGCACCGCCTCCTCCGTCCACCCGGCCACGGTGTCGAACTCCGCCTCCATCGCCTCGCTCTCGAGCCCCGTCACGTCATTCCTCTCAGTTGGGTTGCAACCTCGGCCTTGACCTGCGCGCCGTCGTCCACGCCGCCGCTCGATCCCGTGCCGGAGAGGTTCACGCCGACGACACCCGGGATCGCCAGCAGCGCCCGCGCCTCCGCGACGGCGGCCGCGATCCCCGCCGCCCGGGGATCAGGGGCAGAGAGCACCTGCCCGACGACCGCGCCGTCCAGGTGCAGGCCGGGGAAGCGCTGGAGCACCCGGGCCGAGGGCTCGTCGGTGTAGACGGCGACCCCGGCGACGAACGGCAGCGTCGCCCCGGCGGCGCGCGCGGCGGCGACGAAGGCGGCCACCCGGGCCGGGCTGCTCGCATGGTTGAGCACGCAGACCTGCGCGCCGGCCCGCTGTTTCTGGGCGACGCGGGCGGGCCGCAGGTCGACCGGCGGCGCCTCGGGCGCCTCGGGGACTGCAACGGGCAGCCCCATCCCCGCGGCGAGCGCGGCCAGTCGGATGCCGTCGAGGTCGAACACCTGGGTGACGCCGGGCCGCACGCTCGCCCCGCGGCCGTCGCCGGTCACGCACAGGACGCCGTCGACCCCGACGGCCGCCAGCCCGGCCAGTTCCTGCTCGAGGACGACGCGGTTGCGGTCGCGGCAGGCCAGCGTCGTCCACACGCGGCCACCCGCGGCGATGACCTCGGCGGCGAACATCGTCGGCGGGAAGTCCGGCCGGTTGGCGTGCTCACCGACGAGCAGCCCGTCCGACACCGGCGCGAGGACGCCGACGACGCGGCGCACCGAGGCGGGGTCGAAGGGTGTGACGGAGAGGTCCGCGAGCACGACCGGGGCGTACGCCGCTCGGTCGAGGAGCGTGGACGGCGTCATCGGCTGGACCGGCGGATCGGGCCAGCGCACGAGGGGTTCGTCGAGGAAGACGCAGGGATGCTCGTCGAGCTCGCACCGGCCGTCGTCCCGGACGCCGCCGCAGGGGCCGAACACCATCCGCTTGGGACAGCCCACCGGCGGAACGTCGGACACGGGCTGCATCGCACGAGCCTGCCCGACCCACGGACGGCGAAACCCGCGGGTTCCTCTGCCGAGATCTGCACACTCGCCCCCATCGAGCCCTGATGAGGGCGAGTGTGCAGATCTCGCCCAGAAACGAGGGAAGACATCGGTGGCCGGCAGCGCTAGAGTGACTGCTAGTTGAGATCTCAACCAAGGAGGACGGCATGCCTGCCGTGACCGTCGAGGACACCACCACCCTTCCGCGCGTCCCCGTGCCCGGACCCGGCACCGTCCGCCGCCGGGTCCGCTCGGTCACGACCGCGCCGTCGGGCTTCGAGGGCGAGGGATTCCCGGTCCGCCGGGCGTTCGCCGGCGTCGACCTGCGCGACCTGGACCCGTTCATCCACATGGACCAGATGGGCGAGGTCGAGTACGCGCCGGGTGAGCCCAAGGGCACCAGCTGGCACCCGCACCGCGGCTTCGAGACCGTCACCTACATCATCGACGGCACCTTCGAGCACGCCGACTCCCACGGCGGCGGCGGCACGATCAGCAACGGCGATACGCAGTGGATGACCGCCGGTGGGGGCGTGCTTCACATCGAGCGCCCGCCGGAGCACCTGGTCCTCAGCGGCGGGCTCTTCCACGGCCTGCAGTTGTGGGTGAACCTGCCGAAGGCGCAGAAGTGGGTCGAGCCGCGCTACCAGGACCTGCGCGCCGACGAGTCGGTCCTGCTCGCGAGTCCCGACGCCGGCGCCTTCCTGCGGGTGATCGCCGGGGACGTCGCCGGCCAGACCGGCCCCGGTTCCACGTACACCCCGATGGCGATGGTGCACGCGACCGTCGCCCCTGGCGCCACCCTCGACCTGCCGTGGCGCCCGGACTTCAACGCCCTCGTCTACGTGCTCTCCGGCGCCGGCTCGGTCGGCATCGACGGCCACCCGGTCCGCACCGGGCAGCTCGCCGTCTTCGGCCCCGGCGACACGATCACCATCAACGGGGCGGTCCAGCAGGAGTCGCGGACGCCGGCGCTCGACGTCGTCATCCTCGGCGGGCTGCCGATCCGCGAGCCGGTCGCCATGTACGGGCCGTTCGTCATGAACACCCGGCAGGAGGTCATGGACGCGTTCACCGACTTCCAGGCCGGACGACTCGGTTCCATTCCGGCGCAGTACGTTCCGCACTCCGCCGTCCGGGGCGAGACTGGACAGACGCCGGAGGCCTGACGTCGCGCGCCCGGCCGGGAGGACCGCCATGAGCAATCTCGATCGCCATCCGGCCACCAGGGAACTGGGTGGCCTCGAGGCCACCTCGGCCGGCCCCGCGCTCGACCTGCTGCCCGGCAAGGAGGTGCTGCTCGGCGAGAGCACCCGCGTCCGCCGGCTGCTGCCGACCCTGGGCCGGCGGCTGGTGGGCGCGTGGGCGTTCGTCGACCACTACGGGCCCGATGACGTCGCCGCCGGTGCCGGGATGCAGGTCGCCCCACATCCGCACACCGGACTACAGACGGTCTCGTGGCTGCTGGAGGGTGAGGTCCACCACCGCGACTCGCTCGGCAGCGACATCCGCTTCGGGCCGGGTGAACTGGCGCTGATGACGGCGGGGCACGGGATCGCGCACGCCGAGCAATCGCCTCATCCCCACCCGCCGTTCCTGCACGGCGCGCAGCTCTGGGTCGCTCTGCCCGACGCGAGCCGGGAGACCGCCCCAGCCTTCGAGCACCACGCGACCCTGCCGGGCTGGACGTCCGACGGACTGACGACGACGGTGCTCATGGGCTCGTTCGGCGGGGCCACCTCACCGGGGACGGCGTACACCCCGTTGGTCGGCGTCGACCTCGCCGTGGCCGCGGGCGCCGACGTCGAGGTGCCGCTCGAGCCGGACTTCGAGTACGGGCTACTGGCTTCCTCCGGGTCGGCCACGGTCGAGGGCGCCCCGCTGGAGCGCAGCGCGATGCTCTACCTCGGCACCGGCCGTCGGTCGCTGCGGCTGACCGCCGCCGAGGCGAGCCGGCTGCTGCTGCTCGGCGGTGAGCCGTTCGAGGAGCACCTGGTGATGTGGTGGAACTTCGTCGGCCGGTCCGGTGAGGAGATCGTCGACTACGCCGAGCAGTGGAACGGGGAGTCCGAGCGCTTCGGCACCGTCGTCGGCTATGACGGCGAACGCCTGGAGGCACCACCGCTGCCGCCGGTCCGCCTCAAGGCACGCGGGCGCCAGCGGTGACCGCCGACCCGCGCATGCTGGCGTTCGTCGCGGAGAACCACTGGGGCGTGCTCGCCACGATCAAGCGGGACGGGCGCCCCCAGCTGTCCAACGTCGGCTACTCCTCCGACCCGGAGACGCAACTGATCCGGGTCTCGGTCACCGCCGACCGCGCCAAGACGCGCAACCTCGCCGCCGACCCGCGGGTGACCCTGCACGTGACGTCGAAGGACTTCTGGACCTGGGTGGCCGTCGAGGGCACCGCCGAGCTCACCCCGGTGGCCACCGACCCGCACGACGCCACCGTCGAGGAGTTGGTCACCTACTACCGCGGGGTCAACGGCGAGCACCCCGACTGGGACGAGTACCGCGCCGCCATGGTGGCCGACCGCCGTCTCGTCGTGCGTTTCCGGCCCGAGCACACCTACGGGCAACTGCCCGGCTGACCGTGGGCCGGCGCGCCCCGCCCGCGCCGGCCGGCAGGGTCAGCGCGCGGGCGCCTGCATCACCGAGAACGGCGCTCCCCACGGGTCCTCGAGCACGGCGAAGCGGCCGAAATCGGTGTCCATCGCCGCCATGGTGACCTTCCCGCCGCCGGACTCGATCGTCGCGACCGCGTCGTCGGTCGAGGTGACCGCGAAGCACGACGTCCAGCCCTTCGGCGACCCCGGCTGGTGCCCGCCCAGACCGCCCAGCGGACGGTCGCCGGTCGCGAAGGTCGCATACCCGCCTGCGCCGGGGACCTCGTCGAAGCGGAAGCCGAAGACGGCGCCGTAGAAGGCTCTCGACGCTTCGGGGTCGTCGACGGCAGCCTCGTTCCAGGTGAGCGACCCCGGCTCGTTGAATACCTGGACGCCGGTGTGCGTGCCGGCCTGCCACAGGCCGAAAGGATTCCCCTGCGGGTCGAGCGCGATGACCATCGTGCCCATCGGCCCGACCTCCATCGGCTCCACGATCACCGTGCCGCCCGCGTCCCTGATCCGGGCAGTGGTCGCGGCCGCGTCGTCGGTGGCGAAGTACGTCGTCCACCGGGGCGGGTCATTCGGGTCCTGCTGCGGGGCGAGACCGGCGGCCTGCCGGTCACCGACCATCGCGCTGAGATAGCCGCCGTAATCGGCCTCGCCGCCGCTGTACGTCCAGCCCAGGAAGGCCGAGTAGAAGGCCTTGGCGGCCTCGAGGTCTGCTGCGCCGTAGTCGATCCAGCACGGCGTGCCGTTCGGCCAGGGGGTGTCTCGGGTGGGCATCGCTCCTCCTTCGGAAGTGAGGGAGGTCACGCTGCCACCAGGGTCCGACAGTTCCCGGGGGTCTGGCGCCGTCGTCAGAAGTCCCCGCCGCTGCCACCCCCACCGAAGTCGCCCCCGAAGTCACCGCCGCCGAAGCCCCCGCCGTCCCCGCCGAAGCCCCCGCCGTCGCCACCGTCGTGGTCACCGAAGATGAGACCGCCGAGCAGCAGGCCGCCGAGGCCGGCGCCGAGCGGGCTGATCCCGCCGCCGCCGCCACGGCCGCCCCACCCGCCGCCGTAGCCACCGCCGTAGCCGTTCCGCTGCGACCACTGCTGCACGTCGGACTGGGCGACCTCGAGGGCGTACTGGGCCAGCTGGTCGGCCTGCTGCGCCTCGCGCAGGGCGGCCTCGGGATCCTGGTCCGCACGGGCCTGTGCGGCCTCGAGGTGCCGCTGGGCCTCGGCGAGCCGGGTGCGCGCGGTGCTGCCCACCGCCCCGCGCCGGGTGTCGATGAAGTCGGCCGCCGCGGCCACCGACGACCGCGCGGTCAGCAGTGCCTGAGCCAACGCCTCGGTCGCGCGCCGATTCCTTGTCTGCGCGTCCCGGGCGGTCTCGAGCGACTGCCGCAGCACCACGGCGGCCTCCTCCAGTCGGCGCAGGGCACCCAGCGGGTCGGGCGGGCTGCCGTCGGACGGGTGAGCCGCGGCGTCGGCCGAAGCCAGCCCGGACCGGGCACGGGCGATCTGCGGCCGCAGTCCGCTCCGGTCCCCGTCGCCCACGAGCGCCGTCGCCTCGGCCAGGTCCGCCTCGGTCTCCGCCCGGGCCGCAGGCAACCGCCGCTCCGCCGCGACCAGGTCGTCGGCGAGCCGGTCGATGGCGTCGAGCAGGGTGCCGCTCTGGGTGACGGCCCCCTCGGCGGGGCGCAGCCGGCCCACCGAGCGACCGGTCTGGCCCGACTGCTGCGCCTCCCGCGCCTGCGCCAGCGCCGCTGCCGCCGCCGAGAGCCGCGTCCTGGCCTCCTCCACGTTGTCTGCGACGGAGCCCAGGGCCGAGGGGGCGTAGCGGCCGCGCAGGTCGGCGAGCTTCTGCTCCGACTCCGGGAGCCGCTGCTGCAGCCCCTCGATCCGACGGCCGAGCTCCTCGATCACCTGCGGTGCGGTGCGCTCCTGCTCGCGCAGCCGGTCGACCGCCTCCGCCTGGTCCTGTAAGCGCTTCTCGGCGTCCCCGGTCAGCCGCAGGAGGTCCGCAAGCATGCGACGCTGCGTCGGCTCGTCCTCGGGAATCTCGTCGTCGAGCTCCTGGCGGATCGTGAACGCCTGGGCGAGCTCGTTGCGCGACTGGGTCAGCGCCTCCTCGAAGCCGGGCACCGCCTCCTCGCCGTAGTAGTCACGGGCGACGTCGAGATTCATCTGCGCAGACCGGACCTTGTCGTCGACCCCCAGCAGGGCGGCGCTGCCCCGGAAGTGCAGCTGCTCGGTGGAGGTGCCCGCGTACGGGTCGGGCGGCTCGATCCGGCGGACCGGCGGGGGCTCGGCCTCCCGGCGCCGGCGCCGCGCGCGGGTCACCAGGAACGCGCCCGCCGCGACGACGATGAGCAGCCCCACCACGATCGCCGTCATCGCGCCCGAGCCGAGCCCGCCGGAGCTGCCGGAGCTGCTGGCGGCAGACCCGCCCGCGGCGAGGCCGCCGGCCAGGGCGACCGCCGCCCCGGCCCAGTCGTTCTGGGACAACTTCGGCTTGACGTCGTTGGTGACCACGTTCTGGAGGACGGCCGAGTCGACCTGGGTGCCGTAGTGCACGCCGAACTGGCGGGCCTGCACCGCCACGGCGAGAAGGACGTCCTTCGCACCGAGCGAGGACTGCTGCGCGGTCTGCCGCGCCCACGTGGCGCTGTCGGCGCCGTCGAAGGTGTTGACGTAGACGACGAAGAGGCGCGTCCCGTTGCGGCTCCGCAGGTCGTCCAGCGCCTGCTGAACCCGGGTCACGTCGTTGCCCTGCAGGACACCGGCCTGATCGGTGAGCTGGGTGGTCACACGGGGTGGCGGTTCGGCGAGGGCCGGCCCACCGCTGGCAAGCAGCAGCCCGGCCAGGAGGCCGAGGACGATCATGAACCGACGCACGGTAGGACCTCCGAAAAGCGTGGCCGTCCCTGGGGACGCCCGGACTGTACGCACGCGCGGGGGCCGCGCGGAGTTCCCGCGAAGCGTCCCACCCCGCCGTCCGGGGTAGGCCGGGTGCGACCGCCCGCCTCCCGAGGAGAGCCAGTGACCGGACCCGAACGCCTACCCGCCGCCGACCTGCCGCCGGGGACGGTCCGCCGCTCCGGCGACTGGGCGGTGGGCAACCGCGGCGACGACCGGTTCTTCGCCGTCTCCCGCCGCTGCCGGCACCAGCTGGCCGACCTCGCCGAGGGCAGCATCGACGCCGACGGCTGCCTGGTCTGCCCGTGGCACCAGAGCCGCTATGACGTCCGCACCGGGGAGATGGTCGAGGGCCCGCGCGGCTTCCTCGCCTACCACGGGCCGACGCCGATCTACTCGCAGCTCGTCGCCGCCTTCGGGAAGCTGGCCAAGCTGCGCGTGCGCCGGACCATCAGGGACGGCGACGACGTCGTCCTGGAGTAGCGGCATCCTCGGAGCTCAGTCGTGTGCGCGCAGGTCGTTCCAGAGGCCGCGGCGGGTGGCCTGCTCGTCGGGATCGGGCACGGGCAGCGAGGCGAGCAGCCGCTGCGTGTACGGGTGCTGCGGCGCACCGAGCACCTCGGCCCCGGTGCCCTCCTCGACCAGCCGGCCCTTGTAGAGAACGGCGATCCGGTCGGCGAGCAGGTCGACGACGGCGAGGTCGTGACTGATGAACAACGCCGCGAAGCCGAACTCGCGCTGGATCTCGTCGAACAGGTCCAGCACCCGCGCCTGCACCGACACGTCGAGGGCCGAGGTCGGCTCGTCGGCGATCAGCAGCTCGGGGTTCAGCGCCAGCGCCCGGGCCAGGCTGGCGCGCTGGCGCTGACCGCCGGACAGCTCGTGCGGGAAGCGGTCGCCGAAGGACTTGGGCAGCTGCACCGCCTCCAGCAGCTCGTCGACCCGGCCGCGTGCTGCCGCCGGGCTCTCCGCGCGCTTGTGCACGACCAGCGGCTCCGCGACGGCCTCGGCGATCGTGAGCAGCGGGTTGAAGCTCGACGCCGGGTCCTGGAAGACGAAGCCGATCCGCTCGCGCACCGGACGGAACGAGCGCTCCTTGACGCCGTTCATCTCCGTGTCGAGCACCTGCAGCGAGCCCCCGGTGACGCGGGTCAGCCCGGCGATGGCCCGCCCGATGGTGGTCTTGCCGCTGCCGCTCTCCCCGACCAGCCCGAGCACCTCGCCCGGACGGATCTCGAAGCTGACGCCGTCCACGGCGACGAAGTCCGGACGTCGCAGTCGCCCCGGGTAGACGATCCGCAGATCCGTCGCCGCGACGACGGGCGCGGCCGCCTCCCAGCCCGGGGGCCGAGCCGCGGCGCGCTCCCGGGTGCGGGCGACGCCCTGCCCGAGCCGCGGGACGGCGGCCAGGAGCTGCTGGGTGTAGGGGTCCTGCGGGGCGGCGAACAGCGTCCGGACGTCGGCCTCCTCCACGATCCGGCCCTGGTACATCACCGCGACCCGGTCGGCGAGGTCGGCCACCACGCCCATGTTGTGGGTGATCAGCACGATTCCCGTGCCGAACTCGTCGCGGCAGCGGCGCAGCAGGTCGAGGATCACGGCCTGCACGGTGACGTCGAGAGCCGTGGTCGGCTCGTCGGCGATGATCACGCCGGGGTCCAGGACCAGCGCCTGGGCGATGACGATCCGCTGCTTCTGCCCGCCGGAGAACTGGTGCGGGTAGTGGTCGACGCGGTGCTCCGGATCGGGGATGCCCACGCGGCGGAGCACGTCGATCGCCTGGGCGCGGGCCTCCTTGCGGCTGTACTTCCCGTGCGCGCGCAGCCCCTCGGCGATCTGCCATCCGACGGGGAAGACCGGGTTGAGTGCGGTCGACGGCTCCTGGAACACCATGGCGGCGTCCCGGCCGCGTACCTCGCCGAGGCGCGCGCCGGACAGGGTGACGACGTCGTGCGTGCTGGCGCCGTCCTTGCTGGTCAGGAGCACCGCGCCGCGCGTCAGGGCGGTCTCGGGGAGCAGCCCCAGGATGCTGCGCGCGGTCACCGTCTTACCGCTGCCGCTCTCGCCCACGATGGCCAGCACCTCGCCGGCCTGGACCGACAGACTCACGTCCTTGACCGCCGCGACGGTGCCGGCGTCGGTGGCGAAACTGACCGACAGGTTCTCGATGTCGACGACGCCTGTCACTGCTGCGCCCACTTTCTGTCCGAGGGGCCCTCGAGCCCGGCGAGCCCACCCGGCCCGGCGCCCAGCGGACCACCGGGGACCACGGGCACCTCGGCGACGTCGACCGGCGCATCGACCGCCCGGCGCCGGCTGCGCAGCCGGGGGTCGGCGAGGTCGTTGAGGCTCTCACCGACCAGGGTCAGCCCGAGCACCACCAGCACGATGGCGAGACCGGGAAGACCGACGTCCACCAGATGCCGCTGGTGACGTCCGAGAGCGCCTTGTTGAGGTCATAGCCCCACTCGGCGGCCGACGTCGGCTCGATGCCGAAGCCGAGGAAGCCCAGCCCGGCGAGGGTGAGGATCGCCTCGGAGGCGTTGAGCGTGAGGATCAGCGGCAGCGTGCGGGTCGCGTTGCGCAGCACGTGCCGCGACATGATCCGCCAATGGCCGGCGCCGATCACCTTCGCCGACTCCACGAACGCCTCGGCCTTGATCCGCACAGTCTCCGCGCGCACCACCCGGAAGTACTGCGGCACGTAGATGACGGTGATCGAGATGGCCGCGGCCATGATGCCGCCCCACATGCTGGACTGCCCGCCGCTGATCACGATCGCCATGACGATGGCCAGCAGCAGCGAGGGGAAGGCGTAGATCGCGTCGCAGATGACCACCAGCACGCGGTCCAGCCAGCCGCCGAAGTAGCCCGAGACCAGCCCGAGCAGCACGCCCAGGAAGATCGACAGGACGACGGCGATGACGATGACGTACAGCGCCGTCCGCGAGCCCCACAGCACCCGCGACAGGACGTCGTAACCGCCGACGGTCGTGCCGAGCCAGTGCGCGGCCGACGGCTCCTGCTGGGCGCCGAACGGGCCGGACGGGTCGCGGAGCTGGTTGTACTCGTATGGCGCGAGCAGCGGGGCGAAGATCGCGGCGAACACGAAAAGACCGCTGAGCACGAGGCCCGCGACGAGCATCCCGCGCTGCAGGCCGACGCTCTGGTGCACCTGACGGATCAGCGGCAGGCCGCGCCAGCCGCGGCGCCGGCGGGTGACGGGAGGTTCGGCGATCGTGGCCATCAGTACCTCACCCGGGGGTCGATGAGCGCGGCGATGACGTCGACGATGAAGTTCGTGACCGCGACGATCACGGCGAGCAGCACGACGATGCCCTGGACGGCGACGAAGTCGCGGGCCTGCAGGTACTGGGTGAGCTGGAAGCCGAGGCCCTTCCACTCGAAGGTCGTCTCGGTGAGCACCGCGCCGCCCAGCAGCAGTGCGATCTGCAGGCCGATCACGGTGACGATCGGGATCAGCGCCGGCCGGTAGGCGTGCTTGCGCAGCAGCCGCCGCTCGGGCACGCCACGGGAGCGGGCGGCTTCGACGTAGCCCATGCCGAGGGTCCCGATGACGTTGGTGCGCACCAGCCGCAGGAAGACGCCGGCCGTCAGCAGGCCGAGCGCGACGGCGGGCAGGATCGCGTGCTGGAGGACGTCGGAGATCACCTGGCCGTTCCCGAGCTTGAGGGCGTCGATCAGATAGATGCCGGTCGGGCTGTCGACTGTCTGCAGCTGGATCTCCGCGCCGGTCGAGGCGCGGCCGGCGACCGGGAGCCAGCCCAGCGTGATCGAGAAGATCAGCTTGAGCAGCAGTCCGAAGAAGAAGACCGGGGTGGCGTAGCAGAGGATCGCGAAGACCCGCAGCGCGGCGTCGGGCCACTTGTCGCGGAAGTAGGCGGCCAGCCGGCCCAGGGGGATGCCGACGACGAACGCCACCAGCAGCGCGTAGACGGCGAGCTCGAGCGTCGCCGTGCCGTAGGTGGTGAGCACCTCGCTGACCGGCCGGTTGTCGCTGATCGTGGTTCCGAAGTCGCCGCGGAAGATGCCGCTGAGGTACTCCCAGTACTGGGTGAGGATCGGCCGGTCGTACCCGGCCGCGTGCACCCGCTCGGCGAGCTGCTCCGGGCTGAGCCGCCCGCCGAGCGCCGCGGTGATCGGGTCACCGGTGGAGCGCATCAGGACGAACACCGTCGTCACCAGGATGAACACGGTGGGGAAGATCAGCAGGAAGCGGATCAGCAGATAACTGCCCAGCCCTCCCCCGCCCCCGCGTCGCTTCACCGACGCCGAGGGGGCGGCGTCGGGAGCCGCACCGCTGCCGGTGAGCTCGGTCGTCGTCGTGGTCATCTCTCCCACCTGTGTCCGGGCGACTTGTCGGCCCATGACAGGCCGGACCCCGGGTGGCCCGCGCGGAGCGGGTCACCCGGGGTCGTGTGCGTCAGCTTCTCAGCCTCGGCGTGACTCGTGCGCGGATCAGCCCTTGCTGAGGGCGCCATAGCGGAACTTGAACGAGGCGTCGAGGGTGTCCTTGGTGCCCGTCACGCCCGTTCCGACGACGGCGACCTGAGCGCCCTGCAGGTAGGGAACCGTGGACAGGTCGGCGGCTTCGAGGTCCTGGATCTGCTTGATCAGGGCGGTCCGCTCGCCGGCGTCCGGGGTGCTGGCCTGCTGGAGGATCAGGTCGTTGACCTGCTTGTTGTCGTAGTGGTTGCTCAGGAAGTTCTTCGTCAGGAAGAACGGCGTGAGGTAGTTGTCGGCGTCGGAGTAGTCCGGGAACCAGCCGAGCTGGTAGGCCGGGTACGCGTCGGCGGTGCGCTGCTTGGAGTACTGCACCCACTCGGTGGTCTGCAGGTCGACGGTGAACAGGCCGCTGGACTCCAGCTGGTCCTTGATCAGCGCGTACTCGTCACCCGAGGACGGGCCGTAGTGGTCGTTGGAGTACTGGAGGCTCAGCTTGATCGGGGTCGTGACGCCGGCCGCCTGCAGCCGCTGCTTCGCCTTGGCCGCGTCGGGGCCGCCCTTGCCGTCGCCGTACTTCCCCCTCAGCGGATCCGACGCGCCGGTGAGGCCCTCGGGAACGAAGGAGTAGAGCGGCGTGTAGGTGCCCTTGTAGACCTGCTTGGCGATCTCGTCGCGGTTGATCAGGTCGGCCACCGCCTGGCGGACGGCCAGCGCCTTGGCCGGGTCGGCCTCGGGGGTCTGGGCGCCGTAGGGCTGGGTGTTGAAGTTGAAGACGATGTAGCGGATCTCCCCGCCGGGACCGTCGACGACCTGGACCTTGTTGTTGCCGCGGAGGTCCTCGACGTCGGTCGCGGACAGGCTGCGGAATGCCACGTCGATGTTGCCCTGCTGGATGTCCAGCTTCAGGTTCGAGGAGTCGGCGTAGTACTTGACGTTGACGGTCCCGGTCTTCGGCTTGCCGAGCAGGCCCTGGTAGTCCGGGTTGGCCTTGTAGGACACCAGGTTGTTCAGGTCGTAGCTGGTGATCGAGTACGGACCGGCGAAGGCCTTGCCGTCGACGATGGCCTGGTCCGGGGTGAGCGCGGTGGCCGAGAAGACCTCCTCGTCCACGATCGGGCCGGCCGGGCTGGACAGAATCTGCGGGAAGACCTGGTCGTTCTCCGACTTCAGGTGGAACACGACGGTGGTGTCGTCGGGGGCGTCGACGCTTGCGAGGTTGTAGAGCAGCGACGCCGGGCCGTTCTCGTCGTTGATCGCGAGCTGGCGGTCGAACGTGAACTTGACGTCCGAGGAGGTCAGGTCGTGGCCGTTGGCCCACTTCAGGCCGGGCTTCAGGGTGACCGTGTACTCGGTGGGCGACGTGAACTCGGCGGACTTGGCGATGTCCGGCTCGACGTCCGGGCTGCCGTAGGGGGTGTTCATCAGGAACGGGAAGACCTGATTCATGACGGCGAAGGAGCCGTTGTCGTACGAACCGGCCGGGTCGATCGTCGTGATCTTGTCGCTGGTCCCGATGGTCAGCGTGCCGCCGCTGCCGCCGCTGGATCCGCCACTGCCGTTGCTACCGCCGCCACAGGCAGCCAGCACCAGTGCCGTCGCCGCAACGCCCGCCGTGGCGACAACGCGCCGGCGGCTGCTCGAACCGGATCTCATCCGTTACCTCGTCTTCAGACGGCGGCCTGCGGGCGCTCACACGGCGCCAGTGCGGCCCCCGGGGACCAATGGAGGAACTAGGTGTAACACGGTGTCTCAGCAGTAAGAAGTTCGGCGAAGGCACTGTTACCGCGTCGTGACTGCCGAGCGGACCTCCAAATGCCGGACGGATCAGGACCGGTCAGGCGTCGATCCGGCGGCGTCCCTCGAACGCCCGCCCGAGCGTGACCTCGTCGGCGTACTCCAGGTCACCGCCGACCGGCAGCCCGCTGGCCAGCCGGGAGACGGCGAGGCCCATCGGGGAGACCAGCCGGGCGAGGTAGGCGGCCGTCGCCTCGCCCTCCAGGTTGGGGTCGGTCGCGATGATCAGCTCGGTGACCGCGCCGTTCATCAGCCGGGTCATGAGCTCCTTGACCCGCAGGTCGTCGGGCCCCACGCCGTCGATCGGGCTGATCGCCCCCCCGAGAACGTGGTACCGCCCGCGGAACTCGCGGGTGCGCTCGATGGCGACGACGTCCTTGGGCTCCTCGACCACGCACAGGATGTCGTCCACGCGGCGCGGGTCACGGCAGATGCGGCACTGCTCGGCTTCGGCCACGTTGTAGCAGGTCACACAGAAGCGGACCTCCCGCTGCACGCGGGTGAGCGCGGCGACCAGCCGGGTCACGTCGGCGGACTCGGCGGCCAGCAGGTGGAAAGCGATCCGCTGGGCGCTCTTGGGCCCGACGCCCGGCAACCGGCCGAGCTCGTCGATCAGGTCCTGAACGGCACCCTCGTACACGGTGTTCCTCTGGTTTCGGCGGTGGTCAGAAGCCGGGGAGGCCGAGGCCGCCGCCGGCTCCGCCACCCAGGCCGCCGGCGAGCGGGCCCATGGTGGTCGCGGCGAGCTCGTCGGCCGCGCGCTTGGCGTCGTGCAGGGCGGCGACGACGAGGTCCTGCAGCGTCTCCAGGTCGTCGGGGTCGACGGCGGCCGGCGCGATCGTGATGGCGGTGACGTCGCCGCTGCCGGTCATGGTTGCCGTGACCAGGCCGCCACCGGCCGAGCCGGTCACCTCGCGCTGCGCGAGCTCCTCCTGGGCGGCGACCAGTTGCTGCTGCATCTGCTGCGCCTGCTTCAGCAGCTGCGCCATGTCGGGCTGGCCTCCGGGGAACATGCACCGAGCGTAGGCCGCCGCTCCGACGGAACGTGTCACGCTGGACCGATGCGGTGGCTCGGACCGGGGGTCGTGGCGCTCCTGCTGACCCTCGCCGGCTGCTCGTCTTCGGGTGCCGCGACCGGGCAACCCGCCGCCGGAGTCCACGACCAGCTCGACGGCGACGCCCGCGACCACGCCGCCGCCGGAACCGGCCCCGACGGCACCCGCAGCACCGCCGCCCGTC
>JAOPWM010000223.1 GCA_025965695.1 Blastococcus sp. | reverse complement strand
CCTCAGGGACGACGACCTCAGGGACGACGACCTCAGGCGCCACCTCGGTGACGGGCGCTTCCTCGGTGACGGTGGTGGTCTCGTCCGCGAAGGCGGCGGGGGCGATGGCGACGGCGCCGAAAGCGGTCACGCCGGTCATGGCCAGCGTCACCGCGATACGGCGGAGAGGGGTGATCGTCGTGATCATGTCTGTGTCTCCTTGACTTGCCGGGACCGGGTCGGTCCCGGTGACAAGGACGACGATGCAGGGCCTTCCGCAGGGGTTCCGCCGGGAAACCGCAAGAGAAACGCAAGGCTTGGCGGCCCGGTCCCGGGCCCACGGGATCAGGAGAGGGCGTCCGCCGCCGCCTGCCGCACCTGCCCCGCGAGCGTGGCCTCGGCCCGCTGATCGGTCCCGACGACGACGACCCGCGGGCCGCCGAGCGCGAGCGCGGCACCGAGCTCACCGGGAGAGCGGACCCGGGTCGCCGCCCAGCCGAGCCCCTGTGCCACCGCGACGAGGTCCCGGCCGTGGGGCGTCCCGAACACCCGCCGGTAGTCCCGCGCGTAGCGGGCCTCCCCGGGTTCCAGCTGAGCGAAGATGCCGCCGCCGTCGTTGTCCGGGACGACGACCGTCAGGTCCGGGACGGCGTCGCCCTCCCCCAGCAGCAGGCCGGTGAGGTCGTGCAGGAACGTCAGATCCCCCATCAGGGCGAACGCCGGCCCGCCGTGCGCCAGCGCGGCACCCACCGCGGTGGAGACGGTGCCGTCGATCCCGGCGACGCCACGGTTGGCCAGGACCGTGATGTCGTGCCGCGGCACCGCCAATCGGTCGACGTCCCGCACCGGTGTGGAGGAACCGAGCACCAGCAGGGCGCCGGAGGGGAGGGCCGCGACCGTGTCGCGCGCCAGCCGGGCCGCCGTCAGGACGGGTGACGCGTCGAGCACCGCGTCGATCGCGGATCCGACGCGGGCCGCGGCGCGCTGCCAGCTCTCGAACCACTCAGGCAGGACCGGCGCCGAGGGCTCCGGCGCGACCAGGTCCCGGCCGACGAGCGAGCTGTTCCGCCCCGCATCGGCCCAGCGGGAGGACGACGTTCCGATCTCCACCCGCACCGCCGGGTCGGCGAGCAGCGCGGACACCGGCCGGGACAGCGTCGGACGCCCCACCACGACCACCCGGTCGGGGCGGTGCGCGGCCAGCCAGTCGGCTGCCCCCAGCAGGAGAGCGCCGCCGCGCAGCGAACCTCGGTGCCCCCAGGTGCCGCTGCTCGGCTCGGCGATCAGCGGCCAGCCCCATCTGTCGGCGAGCGCCGAGGCGTTCTCCGCGGGAAGGACGGTTCCGTCCCCGACGACGACCAGTGTCCGGCCGACCGGTCGGCCGGCTCGCCGCGGAGCGGCCGGTGCCGGCTCTCCCGCCTCGGTCCAGGGTGCGCCGTCGGCCCGGCCGGCCCAGGGGGCGGTCAGCCCGGCGGGATCGTCGTCCTCCGGCAGGAGCGGCTCACGCAGGGCGAGGTTCAGGTGCACGGGGCCCGGGTCGGCCGAGACAGCACCGCGGGCGACCACCAGCGCCTTGGCCACCAGCGACCGCCAGTAACGGTTCTGCGCGGCCTCGCGGCCGGCCTCCGGCACCCCGACGTCGGCCGCCCAGCGAACCGCGCCGCCGTAGAGGCCGCGCTGGTCGATGGTCTGGTTCGCCCCGGTGCCCCGCAGCTCGGGCGGCCGGTCGGCGGTCAGCGCCAGCAAGGGGATCCCGCTCGCGTCGGCCTCCAGCACCGCGGCGTGCAGGTGCGCGGCCGCCGTCCCGGAGGTCGTCAGCACCGGAACCGGCCGTCCGGAGGCCTTGGCCAGGCCGAGCGCCAGGAATGCCGCCGTCCGTTCGTCGATGCGCACGTGCAGCCGCAAGCGACCGGCGCGCTCCGCCGCGGCGAGCGCCAGGGCGACCGACGCCGAGCGGGAGCCAGGCGCGAGGACGGCGTCGGTGACCCCGCCCCGCAGCAGCTCGTCGACCAGGACCCGGGCGAACGCGGTCGAGGGGTTCACCGGGCGGTCACCGCCGCGAGGCGCGCGCCCCAGCGCGCCTCGGTGACGGGGTCGGCGGCCACGTCGTCGATCCGGTCCGGCTCGGGCCGGACGACGGGCAGTGCGCCGTCCACGGGCAGCAGCGGCCTGCTGCAGACGTCGTCGGTGAACAGGGCGACGGTGGCCAGCCCGCAGGCGAACGGCAGGTCGGGCAGTGCGGCGGCGAGCGCCACCCCGGCCGCGATCCCGATGGAGGACTCCAGCGCCGAGGAGACGACGCACGGCAGGCCGTGCGCCTCGGCCACACGCAGCGCGGCACGGACCCCGCCCAGCGGCTGCACCTTGAGGACGACGACGTCGCACGCCTCACGCAGATCCACCCGGAGCGGGTCGGCGGCCCGCCGGACCACCTCGTCGGCCGCCACCCGGACGTCGATCCGGCGGCGCAGGGCGATCAGTTCCTCGAGCGTGGCGCACGGCTGCTCCACGTACTCGAGCCCGACGCGGTCCAGTTCGGTGATGCGGGCGACGGCGGTGTCGACGTCCCAGGCGGCGTTGGCGTCCACCCGGATCGCTCCGCGGGGCCCGAGTGCATCACGCACGGCCTCGACCCGCGCCAGGTCGTCGGCGGCCGTCTGCCCGGGCTCGGCCACCTTCACCTTCGCCGTCCGGCAGCCGGACGCGGTGACGATCGCGTGCGCGCGCGCCGCGTCGACGGCCGGCACGGTCACGTTGACCGGCACCGACGTCCGCACCGGGTCGGGCCAGCCCTGCACCGCGGCCTCCCGTGCCGCGGCCCACCAGCGGCGGCTCTCGGTGACGTCGTAGTCCCAGAACGGCGAGAACTCGCCCCAGCCGGCCGGGCCGCGGACCAGGACGCCGTCGCGGACGTCGATGCCGCGGAAGCGGGTGCGAAGGGGCACCCGGTAGACGGCCGTGATCACGCCGCACAGCCTAGTTGGGGCAAAGCCGTACCCTTGCCCCTCGTGGCTCGACGGCGGACAAGGCACCTCACCCTCGTGCCCGCGCCCGATCTGTCCCCGGACCACGTCCGGGCTGCGCTCCGCGGCGCGTCGCCGCTCGCCGTCCTCCCCTACGGGCCGCCGGCTGCCGTCAGCGCCGCCCGGTCGGTACTCCGGCCGGAGGAGCCGCTCGAGCCCGGCGCCGACCTCGTCGTCGTCACCTCCGGCTCGACCGGGGGAGGGCGGGCCGTGCTGCTGTCGGCCGAGGCCCTCACCGCGTCGGCGACGGCCACGCACGAGCGGCTCGGGGGGCCGGGAGCCTGGCTGCTGGCCGTGCCGGTCTCGGCGATCGCCGGCCTCCAGGTCCTCTGCCGGAGCATCCTGGCCGGGGAGCCGTCCACCGTGCTGGCGAGGAACGAGACCCTCGCCGTGGCCACCGCCCGCATGCCTGCCGGCCGCCGCTACACCGCGCTGGTACCGACCCAGCTGCGCCGGTTCCTGGACTCCGAGCCCGACGGCCTGCGGGCCTTCGACGCCGTCCTCGTCGGCGGCGCTGCCACCGACCCGGCGCTGCTGGCCCGCGCGCTCGACGCGGGGGTCGCGGTCGTGACGACCTACGGCATGACCGAGACCGCCGGGGGCTGCGTGTACGACCGCGAGCCCCTGGACGGCGTCCGCGCTCGCGTCACCCACGGCGGGGTGGAACTGGCCGGCCCGATGCTGGCACTCGGCTACCGGCTCGACCCCGCAGCGACCGCCGAGGCGTTCGAGGACGGCTGGTTCCGGACACGCGACGCCGGAGTTCTCGAGGCCGGCCGGCTCACCGTGACCGGGCGGCTCGACGATGTCGTCATCACCGGTGGGGTCAACGTCTCGCCGGCCGCGGTGGAGGCCGCCCTGCGCGCCCACCCCGACGTCGCCGACGCGGTCGTCCTCGGCCGGCCGGACGAGGAGTGGGGGCACCGCGTCGTCGCCGCCGTCGTCCCCGTCCCCGGGACGGCGCCGGACCTGGCCACGCTGCGGCCGTGGGTCGCCGACCGGCTCGGAGCGCCGGCCGCGCCCAGGGAACTGCACCTGATCGACTCCGTGCCGCTGCTGCACACGGGCAAGCCCGACCGCCGGGGCGTCGCCGCGGCCGTTCTCGAGGGAGCACGCTGACGATGGCCACCCCCGCCCAGTGGGTCGCCGGTGCCCGCCCGCGCACCCTTCCCGCCGCGCTCGCGCCGGTGCTGGTCGGCAC
>JAOPWM010000202.1 GCA_025965695.1 Blastococcus sp. | reverse complement strand
GGACGCGCCGCGCCCGGACTCGGCCGATGCCCTGCTCGCCGAGCGGGCCCTGGACGGCGACCCGCTGGCCCGCGCGCAGCTGCACGACCGGGTGGCCGTGCCGCTGCAGGCCGCGGGCGGTGAGGTGCTGGAGACCGTGCGCGCGGTACTCAACAGCGGCGGCAACCTGGAGGCCAGTGCGCGGGCGATCTTCGTCCACCCCAATACCGTCCGATACCGGCTCAAGCGGGCCGCCGACATCACCGGACTGTCGGCCACCGATCCCCGCGGCAGCTGGACGCTGCAGGTCGCCCTGGCCCTCGCGCAGCTGGACCAGGACCGCTCTCTCTGGCACTGAGCTCCACCGACAGACGTGTGGTCCCCACCACTGAGCAGGCCGGGAACCGCCCGCGAGGCCGCCCTATTTGTAGGGTTCCCACAAAGATCAGCGGTGTGCTTTCGTGCCTGTCTATGGCCCCACGAACCCAAGATCACTGGCACGGTGAACGGGTGCTGGCCGTCCTCGCCCCCGGACAGGGCGCGCAGAAGCCCGGAATGCTCACCGACTGGCTCGATCTCCCCGGGGCCGAATCCTTCTTCCGCTGGGCCGGCGCGATCGCCGACGCGGACCTCCTGACCCTCGGCACGACCGGTGACGCCGAGGCGATCAAGGACACCGCGGTGACTCAGCCACTCGTCGTCGCGATGAGCCTGTTCATCGCCCGCGAGCTCGGTGGGCTGCCCGGCCCGGTGAGCCACACCCCGCACGCCGGGCGGGACGTCGTCATCGCCGGGCACAGCGTCGGGGAGCTCACCGCCGCAGCCCTGGCGGGAGTCCTGTCGGTCGAGGCAGCGATCGCGCTCACCGCCGTGCGCGGCCGGGCCATGGCCGCCGCCTGCGCGCAGACGCCCACGGGCATGTCCGCCGTCCTCGGCGGCGACCCCGACGAGGTGCTCGCCGCGATCGACAAGCACGGCCTCACCCCGGCGAACATGAACGGCGCCGGGCAGATCGTCGCCGCAGGGTCGCTGGACGGGCTGGAGGCACTGAAGGCCAACCCGCCGGCGAAGGCCCGGATCATGCCCTTGTCGGTTGCCGGCGCCTTCCACACCGACTACATGGCGTCGGCGCGCGAGGAGCTCGAAGGACTGGTCGGCGGCCTGCGCCCCGCCCAGCCCAGCCGGCTGCTGCTCTCCAACGCCGACGGGCACGCCGTCGACAGCGGCACCGAGGCGCTGTCCCGGCTGGTCAGCCAGGTCACGAGTCCGGTGCGCTTCGACGCCTGCCTGGCCACCATGCGCGAGCTGGGCGTCACCGCCGTCCTCGAGCTGCCGCCCGCCGGTGCGTTGGCCGGCCTGGCCAAGCGGGAGTGGAAGGGCGCCGGCATCGAGATCCTGGCGCTGAACAGCCCGGCCGACCTCGACCGCGCCCGCGCACTGATCGACGCCGAGCGCGGCCGGGTCGAGGCCGAGCACCTGCCCGACTGGCGGATGGTCGTCTCCCCCGTCCGCGGCACGGTCAGCCCCGCCGAGGTCGCCGAGGGCACGCGACTGCCCGCCGGCTCCCCGCTCGGCAGCATCCGCAGCCGGCGCGAGGAAGTGAACGTCTCAGCGGCCTACGACGGGGTACTCGCCGAGTGGCTCGTCCACGAGGGTGACCTCGTCGATGCAGGAGACCCGATCGCCCGTCTCTACCCGGAGGTCACCGCATGACTCACATCGAGCTGCCGACCGGCGTCCCGGGGGCACGCATCCTCGGGCTGGGCGGCTACCGCCCCCGCCGCCGGGTCACCAACGACGAACTCGCGCAGGTGATGGAGACCAACGACGAGTGGATCCAGAGCCGGGTCGGCATCGCCGAGCGCCGCTGGGCCAGCGAGGACGAGACGCTCGTCGAGATGGCCGTCGCGGCCGGCGGCAAGGCGCTCGCCGCGAGTGGCCTGGCGCCCGACCAGATCGACCTCGTCGTCCTGGCCAGCGCCAGCCTGCGTGCCCCCATCCCGGGGATCGGCCCGCAGGTCGCCTACCGGCTGGGCATCCCCCGACCGGGGGCGTTCGACCTCAACGCCGGCTGTGCCGGGTTCTGCTACGCCCTCGGCGTCGCGGCCGACAGCATCCGTTCCGGCTCGACGCGCAACGCGCTCGTGATCGGTGTGGAGCGACTGAGCGACGTCACCGACCAGACCGACCGATCGACGGCGGTCATCTTCGCCGACGGCGCCGGTGCCGCCGTGATCGGAGCCGCCGACGAGCCCGGCATCGGCCCGGTCGTCTGGGGCAGCGACGGCGACCAGTTCAACGCGATCGAGATCGCCGCCGGCAGCTCGACGATGACCATGGCCGGTCAGGCGGTCTACCGCTGGGCGACCACGAAGCTCACGGACACGCTCCTGCAGGCCATGGAGAAGGCCGGCGTCACCCCGGCCGACATCGACGTCTTCGCCCCGCACCAGGCCAACCTGCGCATCATCGAGTCGATGACCAAGCGGCTCGGGTTCGGCGACGACGTGGTCGTCGCCCGCGACATCATCCAGTCGGGCAACACCTCCGCGGCCTCGATCCCGCTGGCACTCACCGCGCTCATGGAGTCGGGTGAGGCGAAGTCCGGCGACCTCGCGCTCGTGCTCGGCTACGGCGCCGGGCTGACCTTCGCCGGGCAGGTACTCGTCCTGCCATGAGAGCTACCACCCCCATGGGCGACGTTCCAGGGGACAGCCCCACCCCAGATCCCCGGGACATCCCGTCCCGGCCGACGGCGGAATTCCCCGCTCGTCGCAGAGCCCCCTTCGAGAGAGAGGACCCCGCGTGAGCCGCGAGGACATCCAGACCGGTCTGGCCGAGATCCTGGAGGAGGTTGCCGGCGTCACGCCCGCCGACGCCACCCCCGAGAAGTCGTTCACCGACGACCTCGACGTCGACTCGCTGTCGATGGTCGAGATCGCCACCGCCGTCGAGGACAAGTTCGGCGTCGCCATCCCCGACGACGAGCTCGGCAACATCAAGACCGTCGGCGACGCGATCAGCTTCATCGAGAAGAACCAGGGCTGAGTCCCCGGGTCCTGCCGCCGCACCGGCGGCGGGACCCGTCCCGCCGCACCCCGGCCATCCCGGCCACCGTTCAGGAGGAAGTCCATGAGCACGTCCACCGACGTCGTCGTCACCGGACTCGGTGCCACCACGCCTCTGGGTGGCGACGTCGCCAGTACCTGGGAGGCGCTGCTGGCCGGGCGGTCGGGGGTCAGCCGCATCACCGATGACTGGATCAAGGAGTTCCCGGCCCAGCTCGTCGCCCGTCTGGCCACGGATCCCGCCGAGCAGATCGACCGCGTCCGGGCCCGGCGGCTGGACCGCAGCCAGCAGGTGGCGGTCATCGCCGCCGAGGAGGCCTGGCGCGACTCCGGCGCAGCTGACGCAGGCATCGCCCCCGAGCGGGTCGCCGTCGTCATCGGCACCGGCATCGGCGGTGCGCTCACCCTGCTCGGTCAGGACGACGTCCTCGAGGAGAAGGGTCCCAAGCGGGTCTCCCCCTTCACCATCCCGATGCTCATGCCCAACGGACCGGCCGCGGCCGTCGGCCTGGCCATCGGCGCGAAGGGCGGCGTGCACGCCCCGGTGAGCGCCTGCGCCTCCGGCGCCGAGGCGATCCGCTGGGGCCTGGACCTGCTGCGCTTCGACCGCGCCGACGTCGTCCTCGTCGGTGGCACCGAGGCCTGTATCCACCCGCTGCCGATGGCGGGCTTCGCGGCGATGCGCGCGATGAGCACCCGCAACGACGAGCCGGAGCGTGCGTCCCGTCCGTTCGACAAGGCGCGCGACGGTTTCGTGCTCGGTGAAGGCGCGGCCTGCCTCGTGCTCGAACGTGCCGACACCGCCAAGGCCCGCGGGGCACGGGTGCACGCCCGCCTCGCCGGCGCTGCGGGAACCGCCGACGGTTACGACCTGGTGGCTCCGCACCCCGAAGGCGAGGGGGCCGCCCGCGCGATCTCGGCGGCGCTGCGGGACGCCGGGCTCACCCCCGCCGACATCCAGCACGTCAACGCCCACGCCACCTCGACCCCGGTGGGCGACACGGCGGAGGCCGCCGCAATCCGCTCGTCCCTCGGTGAGCACGTGCTGGTGAGCGCCACCAAGAGCCAGACCGGCCACCTGCTCGGCGCCGCCGGCGCCCTGGAGTCGGTGTTCACGATCCTCGCACTGCGCGAGCAGATCGTGCCCGCCACGGCCAACCTCGACGACCCGGACGACGACGCCGCCGTCCAGTCCCTCGACATCGTGCGGCACGAGCCACGGCGCACGACCCTCACGGCCGCCGTCAACGACTCCTTCGGCTTCGGCGGCCACAACATCGCACTGGTCTTCACGACGGCATAGGAGCCAGGTGCCCGCGTCCGACAATCCGGCACGTCCGCCCAGGAGGCCCTCGTGACAACCGTCCATGCCGCACGCCCGTTGCCGCCGGCGGTCGACCCGAGGGACCCGGAGGACCGCCTCCAGCGGTTCTTCGACGTCGGTTCCATGCGCCCGCTGGCAGCGCGGGACACCTCCGGGGTCCTCGCGGCCCGGGGCACGGTGAGTGGCAGCCCGGCGATCGCCTTCTGCACCGACGCCACCGTCATGGGCGGCGCGATGGGGGTCGACGGGTGCAAGCACATCGTCGACGCCATCGACACGGCGCTGCGCGAGCGCGTGCCGGTGGTCGGCATCTGGCACTCGGGCGGCGCCCGCCTGGCCGAGGGCGTCACCGCCCTGCACGCGGTCGGCGAGGTGTTCGCGGCCATGGTCCGGTCCTCCGGTCGTATCCCGCAGATCTCGGTCGTCCTCGGTCCGGCCGCCGGCGGCGCCGCCTACGGCCCCGCGCTGACCGACCTCGTGATCATGGGGCCGGCCGGACGCGTCTTCGTCACCGGCCCCGAGGTCGTGCGCTCGGTGACCGGCGAGGACGTCGACATGGAGAGCCTCGGCGGGCCCGACACCCACGGCCGACGCAGCGGGGTCGTCCACGTCGTGACCGACTCCGAGCCCGCGGCCCTGGAGACCGCGCGGATGGCGGTCGACCTGCTGGCTGCCCAAGGCACCTTCGCCCCGTCCGAGGACGAGGCGGACGTCGACCTGGGCGCGCTGCTGCCCGAGCAGCGGAACCGGGCCTACGACGTCAAGCCGGTCGTCGCCGGCGTGCTCGACGAGCCGGGGCTGGAGCTGCACCCCCGGTTCGCGCCGAACGTCGTCACGACCCTGGGCCGCCTCGCCGGCCGGACCGTCGGCGTCATCGCGAACAACCCGCTGCGGCTCGGTGGCTGCCTGGACTCCGCCTCGGCGGAGAAGGCGGCGCGGTTCGTGCGCATGTGCGACGCGTTCGGGGTTCCCCTGGTGGTCCTTGTCGACGTCCCCGGCTACCTGCCCGGCGTCGGACAGGAGTGGGACGGCGTCGTGCGGCGCGGGGCCAAGCTGCTGCACGCCTTCGCCGAGGCGGTGGTGCCGCGGGTGACGCTGGTGACCCGCAAGTCCTACGGCGGCGCCTACATCGCGATGAACGCCCGATCCCTGGGCGCGACGTCGGTGTTCGCGTGGCCGGGAGCCGAGGTCGCGGTCATGGGCGCCAAGGCCGCCGTCGGCATCCTGCACCGCAAGAAGCTCGCAGCCGTCCCGCCGCACGAGCGCGAGGCGCTGCACGCACAGCTGGCCGAGGAGCACGAGCGGATCGCCGGCGGGGTCAACCGGGCCCTGGAGATCGGCGTCGTCGACGAGATCGTCGAGCCCAGCCAGACCAAGCGCCGGCTGGTCGCGGCGCTGGCGGCCGCGCCCCCCGGACGCGGCGCGCACGGCAACATCCCGCTGTAGGACGAACGCAACGAGGTCCGGCACCGTGCGGTGCCGGGCCTTCATGCGTCTACGCGGCCGCATGCCCCTGCCCGTTCGGTGAGGGCCGGGTTGCAGCGCGGCCCTCACCACCACGTGGCGGTACCGGCTCGCAGGGATGGGGCCGGGAAAAGGAGTAGGTCGTCCGGACGCCGCTTCCCCGACGGCGTCCGAACGACCGGTCTCAGACGACCTGGTGCAGCCAGGTGACCGGGCTGCCGTCGCCGGCGTGCCGGTAGATCTCGAGGTCGGCGTCCCAGGACGCCCCGAGCAGCTCGTCCACACCGTGCCGGAACGCCTCGATGGAGGACGTCGTGGCCGCGAGGTGCCGCAACTGCTGCTCACTGATCATGATGTCGCCGTTGGCGCTGGTCGGGGCGCGGAAGACGCCCTGGCCCGGCACGTACGACATGCGCTCGCCGTCGTTGCCGTGACTGGCTTCCTCGGTCACCTCGAAGCGCAGCATGGGCCACGCACGCAGCGCAGCAACCAGCTTGGCACCGGTACCGGGCGAGCCGGTCCAGGCGACTTCGGCCCGGTAGGAACCATGTGCCGCGGGCTGTTCGGCCCACGACAGGGAGACCGGCGCGTCGACGACGCGTTCTAGCGCCCATTCGACATGCTGGCAGAGCGCCTTCGGGCACGCGTGCACGAAGACGACACCCTGGGTAGACCGTCGCTGCACGGGGCACCTCCATCGACTCGATCGGTCTCGTCTTCCCCTACGGACCATCGATTCGGTGACGCGCTGTATTCGGCAGTGGCGGAGCAGGGCTCCGGTGAACAGTCTGCACGATGAGGGGGGCAACGCGCCAGCCCGGGTGGGACGGTTGGGGCCAATGTGACCGATGGTGACGCCCGACTCGTCTTACCGCTGGTCAAACCGCAATACCACGACGCGCAGCGCGCCGTCCACCGGTCTCGGTGTGCCTTGTGACGCACCTGGGGGGCGGCGCTGCCACGCCGTCACCGGGTCCACGGACAGCGCGGGCAGCA
>JAOPWM010000197.1 GCA_025965695.1 Blastococcus sp. | reverse complement strand
CCGCCGCCGCACCGACCACCCGCGGAGTGGCGCTGCTGGAGGTGGCGGGACCGGCCGAGGAACAGCCGCTGGCCGCGCCGGACGGCGTCGCCGTCCGCTGGCTGCACCGCGGCGACACCCCACCCGGGGAGAGCACACTGCTCGCCGATGCCGTCGCCGCCCTCGACCGGCCGCAGGGTGACGACGTCTTCGCATGGGTCGCCGCGGAGTCCGCCGCCGTCCGGGCCATCCGCGCCGACCTGCGCGGCCGCTGGGGCCTGGGCCGGGCGCAGCACCACGCGATCGGGTACTGGCGGCGTGGCCGCGCCATGTCGCCCGCAGGGTGAGCGCTCCCCCAGCGACTTCACAGGTAGCGTCCAGAGCGACCCCAGCCTGCGGGGCCACTCTGGCTGCCATGACGATCGTTTCCGCTCGCGCGACCGGAGGAGCAGTGGCCGGTAGTTCCCCCACCGGGCGGGCCACCCCCGAAGCCCGGCTGCTCGTCGTGGACGACGAGCCCAACATCCGTGAACTGCTCTCGGCCAGCCTGCGGTACGCGGGCTTCGAGGTCGCCACGGCCGCCGACGGCCAGCAGGCGCTGGCGCTGGCCGACTCGTTCCGCCCCGACCTGCTCGTCCTCGACGTGATGATGCCCGGGCTGGACGGCTTCGGCGTCGTCCGCCGGCTGCGGCAGTCGGGGCGGCACACCCCCGTGCTGTTCCTGACCGCCCGCGATGCGGCGGAGGACAAGGTCTCGGGCCTCACCCTCGGCGGTGACGACTACGTGACCAAGCCCTTCAGCCTCGACGAGGTGCTCGCCCGGATCCGGGCCGTCCTGCGCCGCAGCGCCGGCGCGCAGCAGATCGCCGAGGCCCCGCGGCTGTCCTTCGCCGACATCGAGCTCGACGAGGAGAGCCACGAGGTCATCAAGGCAGGCGAGGTGATCAGCCTGTCCCCGACGGAGTTCAAGCTGCTCCGTTACCTGATGGCCAACGCCGGTCGCGTGCTGTCCAAGGCGCAGATCCTCGATCACGTGTGGAACTACGACTTCAACGGCGAGGCCAACGTCGTCGAGTCCTACATCTCCTACCTCCGGCGCAAGATCGACACCACGGAACCCCGGCTCCTGCAGACCATCCGCGGAGTGGGCTACACGCTGCGCCTGCCTCGCGGTTCGTGACCATTTCCGCCACCCCCCGCGCCCGCTCCGGCTCACGCGTCCCCCTGCGGATCACTCTGGTCGCCCTGCTGGTCGCGCTGGTCGCCGTCGGCCTGGTCGCCACCGGCTTCGCCGCGACGTCCCTGCTCCGGGGTTATCTGCTCGACCAGCGGGATGCCGACCTGCGCGCCGCCATCATCGCCTCCGAGCACGATCCACGGGTCCTGGAGGCGTGCGACATCGGGCAGTACCAGCCTCGGCCGGGCTCGTTCTTCTACGGCTGCGTCGCGCCCGGGGCAACCGAGGTCGTCGAGCTCCAGGGGCCGGCGGACACCGACGCCGGGCCCGACCTCCGGCACGCCGGCACGGAGAACCGGCCCCAGCCCCGCACCGTCCCCGCCTTCGACGGCCGGACCGACTGGCGGGTGATGACCGGCGACCTGCCCGGCGGCTACACCCTGGTCGTCGCCACCGATCTGGAGCCCGACCAAGCGGCGATCCGCCGACTGGTCTCCCTCGAGGCGATCGTGGGGTTGATCGTGCTGACCATCCTGGGCGCCGCGGGATACCTCCTGGTGCGCAACAGCCTTCGGCCGCTGGCCGAGGTGGAGGCGACCGCCCGCGCGATCGCCGCGGGCGACCTCTCCCGCCGGGTGCCGGAGGGCAACGACCGGACCGAGGTCGGCCGGCTTTCGACCTCCCTCAACGGGATGCTCTCGCGGATCGAGACCGCGTTCCGCGCCCAGCAGGCCTCCGAGGAGCAGGCCCGCGGTTCGGAGACCCGGATGCGCCGCTTCGTCGCCGACGCCAGCCACGAGCTGCGGACGCCGCTGACGTCTATCCGCGGTTTCGCCGAGCTGTACCGGCAGGGTGCGGTGCGCTCCGACGAGGACGTCCGCAGGCTGATGGAACGCATCGAGGCCGAGGGCGCCCGGATGGGACTGCTCGTCGAGGACCTGCTGCTGCTCGCCCGGCTGGACCAGCAGCGGCCGCTCACCTTCGCCCCGGTCGACCTGGCTGCGATCGCCGGCGACACCGTCCACGACGCGAAGGCCGTCCAGCCCGACCGGCCGATCGTCCTCCACCTGGACGAGTCGCTGACCGACGTCCCGGTGGTGCGCGGGGACGAGGGCCGGCTGCGGCAGGTCGTCGGCAACCTGGTCACCAATGCGCTCACCCACACGCCGTCGGGGACGAGGGTCACGGTCACCGTGGCCGAGGCGAGCGATGACCCCGGCGCGCTCGTGCTACGGGTCGCCGACGAGGGTCCGGGCATGGACTTCGCGGACGCCGACCGGGCGTTCGAGCGCTTCTACCGCGCGGACGCCTCCCGCACGCGCAGCGCGGGAGGTACCGGCCTCGGCCTGGCGATCGTCTCCTCGCTCGTCGCCGCGCACGGCGGCTCGGTGGACCTCGACACGGCACCGGGGAAGGGAGTGGCCGTCACGGTCCGGCTGCCCCGCTCCGGGCCCACGGACCTTCCGCCGGCCGGGGGCGACGGGCAGCCGGGCTGACGGCCCTGCCACGATCCGCAGGTGACGAACGACAGCGGGACCATCCCGGACACCGAACCGCTCGCGGCCGCGACCGATCTCGCCACGGCGCTGCGCGAACTCATCGAGCTCTCGGTGGTCACGACCGTGGCCGCCGGGGAGGTCCGGGCCGCCGCTGAGCTGGTCCGCGCGGCGTCGGAGCGGCTGGCGGTCGCCCGGCGCCCGGTCGAGCAGCTGTCCGCCCTCGACGACCAGGCCGTGGGCCACCGGGTCTTCAACCCCGTCAGCGGCGTGGCCAGCGCCCTCGCGCCGCCGGTGCGCATCCGCCGGGACGGCGACGGCGTCGTGGCCGAGGCGACGCTCGGCGTCGCCTACGAGGGCCCCCCGAGCTTCGTGCACGGCGGCATGAGCGCGCTGGTCATGGACCAGCTGCTCGGCGCCGCCGCGGGTGCCGCGGGCCTCTGGGGCATGACCGCCCACCTGGAGCTGGCCTACCGACGGCCGGTGCCGGTGGAGACCCCGCTCGTCTTCCGCGCCTCCATCGCCGAGCACGAGGGGCGGAGGTCGGTCATCACCGGGACCATCGCGCTCGCCGAGTCCCCGGAACGGATCCTCGTGGAGGCCCGGGGCGTCTTCGTCCAGCCCCGCCCCGAGAAGGCCGAGGCCTACTTCGGGTCGATCACCGACGCCTCGGGCCGGCCCGCCCCGCCGCGCCGGCCGGGCGATGCCGCGGCCATCCTGGAGGACTGACCCGTGACCACCGACGTCAGGGTCGCCGAACGGGCGGCACGGGCAGCCGCCGACGTGCTCGTGCGTCTGCGCCGGGGAGACCTCATCGGGCGGCCGCTCGGTGACGCCGGCGACGCCGCGGCACAGGCGGCCATCACCGCGAACCTCGCGACCGACGTCCCCGGCGACCTCGTCTTCAGCGAAGAGGCGGCCGACGACCTGCGGCGGCTGTCGGCCGAACGGGTCTGGATCGTCGACCCGCTCGACGGGACCCGCGAGTACGGCGACCCCGACCGCCACGACTGGGCCGTCCACGTGGCGCTCTGGTCGGCCGGGAAGCTGGCCGCGGCGGCCGTCGCGCTGCCCGGCCTCGGGGAGGTACTCGTCACCGACCCCGCGCCGCGCCTTCCCCCGCGTTCCGGCGCTCTCCGTATCGCTGTGAGCCGGACCCGACCTCCGACGGTCGCCACCGCCGTCGCTGACGCTCTGGGCGCCGAGCTCGTCCCGCTCGGCTCCGCCGGTTACAAGACCCTCGCCGTCGTCCGCGGCGAGGTCGACGCCTACGTCCACGCCGGCGGCATGTACCAGTGGGACTCCGCGGCACCGGTGGCCGTCGCCCGCGCGGCCGGGCTCACGACCTGCCGGTTGGACGGCTCTCCCCTGGTCTACAACGACCGCGACCCGTGGCTGCCTGACCTGGTCGTCTGCCGTCCGGAACTGGCCGAACCGATCCTGGCGGTGGTGCGCGCAGGGCGATGACGGACACTGGACGGGAATCCGCACCGAATGGATGCGGTTGCTCGTCCTGATGTCGATCCTCCGGAGCCCGCGCGCATGACCATGCCCGACTACCGGCTCAGCCAGCTGGAAACGCTGGAGGCCGAGTCCATCCACGTCATCCGCGAGGTCGTCGCCGAGCTCGAACGGCCCGTGCTGCTGTTCTCCGGCGGCAAGGACTCGATCGTGATGCTGGAGCTGGCCCGCAAGGCTTTCGCGCCCGCTCGCATCCCGTTCCCGGTCATGCACGTCGACACCGGACTGAACTTCCCCGAGGTGCTCGAGTTCCGCGACAAGCGGGTCGCCGAGCTCGGCGTGCAGCTGATCGTCGCCTCGGTGCCCGACGCGATCGCCGCCGGCACGGTCAGGGAGGAGCCCAACGGCTCCCGCAACCGCATCCAGACGCCGGTGCTGCTCGACGCGGTCGAGGAGCACGGCTTCACGGCACTGTTCGGCGGCGCCCGCCGCGACGAGGACAAGGCGCGGGCCAAGGAGCGGCTGTTCTCCTTCCGTGACGAGTTCGGCCAGTGGGACCCCAAGAACCAGCGCCCGGAGATCTGGGACCTCTACAACGGCCGGATCCACCTCGGCGAGTCGATCCGGGTCTTCCCGCTGTCGAACTGGACCGAGCTCGACATCTGGCAGTACATCCTCCGCGAGCAGATCGCGATCCCGCAGCTCTACCTCGCCCAGGAGCGGGAGGTGGTCGAGCGCCAGGGGATGCTCTACGCGGTCAACGAGTTCATCCGCCCCCGGGACGGCGAGCAGGTGCGCCGGGAGACGG
>JAOPWM010000159.1 GCA_025965695.1 Blastococcus sp. | reverse complement strand
CTGATCAACGACTACTGGGAGCGCGCCGAGTTCCCTCATCTGCTGGTCCCCAAGATCGCCGAGCTCGGCATCTCCGGTGGGACGGTCGAGGGCTACGGCTCCCCGGGCATGAGCGCGGTGGCGGCCGGCCTGGTCGCGGCGGAGTGGGCCCGTGCCGACGGCAGCGTCGGCACCTTCTACGGGGTGCACAGCTTCCTGGCCATGCAGTCGATCGCGCTGCTCGGCAACGAGGAGCAGCGCGAGCGCTGGCTGCCGGAGATGGCCCGCATGGAGAAGATCGGCGCCTTCGGGCTGACCGAGCCCCAGCACGGCTCCGACGCCGTCGGGCTGGAGACCTCGGCACGCCGCGACGGCGACTCCTACGTCCTCAACGGGCAGAAGAAGTGGATCGGCAACGGCTCGATCGCCGACTACGTGATCATCTGGGCCCGCGGGGAGGACGGCGCGGTCGGCGGGTACGTCGTCGAGAAGGGCACGCCGGGCTACGAGGCGACCGTGATGACCGGAAAGACCGCGCTCCGGGCCGTCTGGCAGGCCGAGATCACGCTCACCGACGTCCGAGTGCCGGTGGAGAACAAGCTGGCCGAGTGCCACTCGTTCAAGGACGTGTCGAAGGTCCTGGACCGCACGCGGTACACCGTCGCCTGGCGCGCGCTGGGTCTGGCGACGGCGTCCTACGAGCTCGCCCTGGCCCACGCGCTGCGCCGAGAGCAGTTCGGTCAGCCGATCGCCGGCTACCAGCTCGTGCAGGACAAGCTGGCCCGGATGCTGGCCGAGATCACCTCGATGCAGCTCATGTGCTGGCGGCTGTCGAAGCTCGCCGACTCCGGCCGGATGACCGCCGCGATGGCGTCACTGGCGAAGATGAACCACGCCGCGAAGGCCCGGGCGATCGTCGCCGATGCCCGCGACATCCTGGGCGGCGACGGCATCCTGCTCGACAACCACGTTGCGCGGCATCACGCCGACATGGAGGCGATCTTCACCTTCGAGGGCACCGACTCGGTGCAGGCGCTGATCGTCGGCCGGGAGATCACCGGGCTCTCGGCGATCAGCGGCCGCAAGCCGTCCCGCGCCTGACCCGACGAGATCTGCACACTCGCCCGCTTCAGGGGTCTGATGAGGGCGAGTGTGCAGATCTCGCGGGCGGGCTCGTCAGCGGGCCGACGTCAGGGGCTTGGTCACCGCAGTGATGCGTCGGCAGTCGGGGCACGCCGTCCGGCCGGCGCCCACGCGCTGCCAGTTCTGAGCACCCCAGACCTGGACGATGGCACCGCACACGGCGAGTTCGACCTCACCGTCGAGCTCCGCCGGAAGGCGGTGTGCCTCCACGGCGTGCCAGGGATGGGTGTGCTGCGCCGGCTGCTCCCGGGACCACCGGTCGGGTCGGGCGAACCCCACGGCATAGCTGTCCACGACAGACCTGTGCCCCCGCCTGCAAGCGGCCAATCACCACGATCGTGCGAATCCGGCCGATCCCGAGCCGGAGGTGTGGGGTCTCCCGTCACGGGGAAGAAGGCCGCCGCGACCGGGGCCCAGTCACGTGGCCTTTCCGCGAGCCGGCTCTCGCCGGGTCGGGCTCATCCTGCCGAGGAGACGCCGTGACCGAGACCCAGCGCGACGTGGTGGACCTGCTGTCTGCCGACCACCGCGATTTCGACCGCATCTTCCGTGAGCTGGAGCAGCTGCGCGGGCGCGCCGACGACGGGTCGTTGCGCCGCAAGCGTGAACTCGTCGACGACGTGACGATCGGCCTGGTGAAGCACTCGGTCGCCGAGGAGACCCAGGTCTACCCCCGGGTGGAGAAGCAGGTGGACGAGGAGGCGGAGCACAACAAGGAGGAGCATGCCGAGGCCGAGGAGACGATGAAGCGGCTCGAACGTCTCGACCCGGACGACCCGGAGTTCGACGGCGCCGTGGAGGAACTGATCCGCGAGATCCGCCAGCACGTCGCGCACGAGGAGAGCCGCATGTTCATCGAGCTGCGAGCCACCTTCAGTCACGACGAGCTCGTGGAGATGGCGGAGAAGGTCGAGTCGGTCAAGAAGATCGCCCCCACCCGGCCCCACCCCATGACACCGAGCGAGGCCGGCGTCCGGCTGGCCGTCGGCCCCGTCGCCAGCCTGCTCGACCACCTCCGGGACGCCGTCAGCGGGCGGGGCAAGCACAGCGACTGACGGCACCGGCCGGCCCGCCCGCGCGTTACCGTCGGAGCAGGACCGAACGGGAGGAGCAAGCCGGTGGAGCCGATCAGCCTGCTGGTGGGTGGCGTGCTACTCGCGGTCGGCTTCGTCGCCGGCCGGCTCGGGCGGCGCGCCGCCCCTCCTCCCCCGCCGGTCACCCCGTTGTGCGGATGCGGCCATGCGCTCAGCCAGCACGACCGCGAGACCTCCACCTGTTACGCCGAACTGCGCCGCGACACCTTCGACCGGCGGGGGCGGTGGTCCGGACACAGCTGGGTGCCCTGCACCTGTCGGCAGTACGTCGGTCCCCGGCCCATCGATGAGGTCTTCGCCCCTCGGCTGCTCCCGCCGTCGGTCGACTGAGCACAACCGGCGCGCTCCCATCGGAGTGCCGTCGCGTGTTGCGGGCATCAACTCCTCAATCGACGCCGGACAAGCCCTCGGAGACGCCGTGATCGCACGCCCCGAACCCCGCTCGCCCCGACGCCGCGCCGTCCTGGCCGCGACCGAACCGGCCCGCACTCTGATGAGCGCCGGAGTGCTGGCCGCGGGCCTGCCCCTGCTGACGCGGGCACCGCGTGGGGAACCGCACCCCGTGCTCGTCCTGCCCGGACTCATGGCGTCGGACGTCTCGACGCGGGCGCTGCGCACCTGGCTCCGCCGGCTCGGGTACCCCGTCGTCGGCTGGGCCCTCGGCCGCAACCGCGGGCCCACGGAGGAGGTGGTCAGCGAGCTCCCGCTGGTGGTCGACCGGCTGGCCCGCGAGCACGGGACATCGGTGAGCATCGTCGGCTGGAGCCTCGGCGGCATCTACGCCCGCCGCCTCGCGCGCCGGTCGCCCCGGCAGGTGCGCCAGGTGGTCTCGCTCGGCTCCCCGTTCGCGCTGGCGGACCGGGGCGCCGACAGCAGTCCCGGCGGCCGGGTCTACCGCCGGCTGGCGCCGGTCCACGCCGACGGCCCGATCAATGCCTCGCCGACGTCGCTCGCCCGGCCGCTGCCGGTGCCGAGCACCGCGGTCTACTCCAAGTGGGACGGCGTCGTGGACTGGCAGGCCTGCCGACAGGAGCAGGGCCCCCGGAGCGAGAACGTCGCCGTGCGCAGCAGCCACCTCGGGATGGGCCACGACCCCGCGGTCCTCTGGATCGTCGCCGATCGGCTGGCCCAGCCGCGCCACGAGTGGCGGCCCTTCGAGCGGCCGACGCGGTTCGGGCTCGGCACCCTCTTCCCGTCCGAGGACTGACCGCTACCCGAGCCCCCGCTCGAGAACGGTGTCCAATCCGATCTCCTGGGCGGGCCCGACGCCGCTGTCGAGGTCGGCGAACGTGGCGCCCTCGTAGAGGTCGGGAGTGTGCACGACGTGCCCGGCAGAACGGAGCTCGTCGGCGAACGACCGGACTCCGGCGGTGAGGCCCTGCGCGTGGTGGAACAGCAGCACCTCTGCCACGGTCACGCCTCCTCGGTCGCCAGGTCGCCCAGTGCCCGCGCGAGTGCGGCGACCCGGTCGCCCCCCAGCGAGGTCGCCAGCGCCGACTCGTGCGCCCGCACCAGTGCCTCCAGTCGGGAGAGCCGGATGCGGCCCGGTTCCGACAGGTGGACGACGACCTTCCGCCCGTCGTCCGGATCGGGCAGCCGATAGGCCAGGGCCGCGTCGACGGCGCCGTCGACCAGGCGGGTCAGGGTGGGCGCCGGCAGGTGCAGCGCGGTGACCAGCTCACCCATCGAGCGGCCGGGAGCCCCGGCGAGCGAGCGCAGCAGTCGGTAGCCGTCGAGCGTGGTGCCGTCCTCTGCCAGCACGGCGGCGACGCCCCGTGCGACCCGCCGCTGGACGACGGTCAGGAGCTCGACGAGGTCGTCCGACACCCGAACGGGTCGCGTCACGGCTTCGGCATCAGTGCCCGGCACCATGGCCGCACCATACTCATCAGGTGCCCAGCCAGCCCGGACTCCTGGACCCGTGGGAGGTCCTGCTCACCGGTCCGCGCCCGGACGTCGTCCGCGTGGGGCTGGCCGTCCCGCTGTCCGGCCCCCTGGCGATGACGGCGCCCTCGGCCCTCGACCTCGCCGGGCTGGCCGCCGACGAGGTCAACGCCGCGGGCGGGGTCGACGGCCGGCCGGTCGAGCTGGTCGGGGTGGACTCCGGCCGCGCACCGGAGGTGGTCGCGGCCGAGGCGGCGGCGTTGCACCGGGCCGGCGCCTTCGACCTGCTGGTCGGCTTCCACACCAGCGACGTGCACCGCGCCGTCGAGCGCGCGCTGCCGCCGGGGGCGGGCTACGTCTTCACCCCGCCGCACGAGGGTGGCGCCCGGCGCCCCGGCGTCCTGCGGATCGGCCAGTCTCCCCTCGAACAGCACGCCGCCGCGCTGACCTGGCTGGTGCAGAACCGGCGCGCGCGGCGCTGGGTACTGCTCGGCACCGACTACGTGTGGCCGCGGGCAGTGCACCGAGCCGCCCAGCGGGTGCTCGCCGAGGTGGGCGGTGAGGTCGTCGGGCAGGCGCTGGTGCCCTTCGGGCCGGGTGACCCCGGCCCGCTGCTGGACCTGGTCGTCCGCAGCCGCGCCGACGCCGTCCTGCTCAGCCTGGTGGGCCGGGACCTCGTGGCGTTCAACCGGGAGTTCGCCCGCGCCGGCCTCGACCGCCGCGTCGTGCGGCTGTCCGGGGCCCTGGAGGAGAACGGCCTCTACGCCCTCGGCGGCGACGCCACCGGGGAGCTGTTCGCCTGCATGCCCTCGTTCGTCGCTGCCGACGACGATGCCGACGAGCACCAGCTCGCCCTGCAGGAGCGCCACGCCCGCCGGTCGGGGCCGGGGGCTCCCGTCGTCTGCGCCTACGCGCGCGGGGTCTACGACGGGGTCCGGCTGGCCGCCGCGCTGGCCGGTGGCCGTTCCCTGCGCTCACGGCGGGTGGCGGCGCGGCTGGCGCACGCCGACGGCCTCGCATTCCGGGAGCCCACCAGGACGCGCTGCGCCTGAATCGTTATTTCCAGATGGAAGCAGTTGGCTCTACTCTCTCTCCGGCCCGGCTGTGCGCCGGGAGGCAGAGATGTAGGAGTCGGCATGAGCGAGCCACGTACCACCAACGACCCCGCCGGCCCGGCGACCGGTAACCCAGGGGTCGAGGCTTTCGGCTACCAGCAGGAGCTGAAGCGCTCACTGAGCTTCACCGACCTGCTGGTCTACGGCCTGATCTTCATGGTGCCCATCGCGCCGTTCGGGATCTTCGGCAGCGTCTTCCAGGCCTCCGGCGGCATGGTCGCCCTGGTCTACGCGATCGGCGGCCTGGCCATGGCGTTCACCGCAGCGTCCTACTCGCAGATGTCGCGGGCCTTCCCGATGGCCGGCTCGGTCTACACCTACGCCGGGCGCGGCATCGCCCAGCCCGTGGGGTTCATCGCCGGCTGGATGATCCTGCTCGACTACGTGCTCATCCCCGGCCTGCTGTACCTGATCGCGTCCATCGCGATGAACTCGATCCTGCCGGGAATCCCGGTGTGGGTCTGGCTGGTGGCCTTCGTCGTCCTCAACACCGTGGTCAACTACTTCGGGATCGAGTTCACGGCGCGGGTCAACCGGATCATGCTGGTCGCCGAGCTCATCGTGCTGGCGATCTTCCTGGTGATCGGCGTCGTCGCACTGGCCAACGGTGAAGGGCGCGGCTTCGACTTCTCGCCGATCTACAACGGCGACACGTTCTCCCTCGAACTGGTCTTCGGCGCCGTCTCCATCGCGGTGCTGAGCTTCCTCGGCTTCGACGGCATCTCGACCCTCGCCGAGGAGAACCGGGAATCGGCCCGCTCCATCGGCAAGTCGATGATCGCCGCGCTGGCAGTGGCCGGCGTCCTGTTCATCGTCCAGACATGGGTCGCCGCCCTCCTCGTTCCCAACCCCGACACGTTGATCGCCGAGGGCGACGCGGCCGGCACCGCCTTCTACGACGCCGCGGAGGTCGCCGGCGGGCACTGGCTGTCCGTGCTCACCGCCGTGGCCACCGCGATCGCGTGGGGCTTCGCCAACTCCCTCGTCGCCCAGGCGGCCACCTCCCGGCTGCTGTTCGCGATGGCCCGCGACAAGCAGCTGCCGAGCTTCCTCGCGAAGATCCACCCGACGCGCCGCGTGCCGGTCAACGCGACCCTGCTGGTGGCGGTCGTCTCCCTGGCGCTGGGCCTCTACATGACCACGAAGGACGACTACGGCATCGGGACGCTCTCGACGCTGGTGAACTTCGGCGCGCTCACCGCGTTCCTGCTCCTGCACGTGTCGGTGGTCGTGCACTTCATCGTCCGGAAGAAGAGCACCGACTACTGGCGGCACCTCGTCGTCCCGGTGCTCGGGTTCGCCATCCTGCTGTACGTCGTCATCAACGCCCAGCTCGCGGCTCAGACGGTGGGCCTGATCTGGCTGGGCGCCGGCGTCGTGCTGGTCCTCGTGCTGCTGGCCACCGGTCGCGAGCCCGAGCTGAAGGGTGAGGAGAGCCTGTGAGTCTCGAGGTCGTCTCGCTCGAGCCGGAGCCGGAGCAGCTGCGGTACACCTTCGGCGGCGGCGAGCCGCTGCTCACCGTGCCACCGGGCACGGTCGTGGAGCTCACCACCGAGGACTGCTTCGGTGGACGGGTCCGCAGTGCGGATGACCTGCCGAGCCAGGTCTGCGAGTTCCCGTACCTGAACCCGGTCACCGGGCCGATCTCCGTCGAGGGCGCCGAGCCCGGGGACACCCTCGCGGTGCATCTGGTCGAGATCGCGCCCGCCCGCGACTGGGCGGTGTCGGCCACGTTCCCGCACTTCGGGGCGCTGACCGCCACGCACAGCACGGCGATGCTGCACGACCCGCTGGAGGAGCTCGTCTGGGTCTACGAGATCGACCGCGAGCGGGGCACCTGCTTGTTCCGGCCGCGCCGCGGGGGCCCGGAGATCGAGCTCCCGCTCGACCCGATGCACGGGACGATCGGCGTCGCCCCGGCCGGCGGGGAGGTGTTCGCGAGCCTCACCCCCGGTGCCCACGGCGGGAACATGGACACCCCGGAGATGCGGGCCGGGACGACTGCGTACTTCGGCGTCAACGTGCCCGGCGGCCAGCTCTCCCTCGGCGACGGGCACTGCCGGCAGGGTGAGGGCGAGGTGTGCGGCACCGCGGTGGAGTCGGCGATGCGCACCGTCGTCGTCGTCGACCTGATCAAGGGCGGCGGACCGGCAGCCCCACCAGCATGGCCGCGGATCGAGAGCGACGAGTTCCTCATGTCGACCGGCTCCGCCCGGCCGCTCGAGGACGCCTACCGGGTCAGCCAGCACGATCTGGTGACGTGGGCCGCCCAGCTCACCGGCTGGGACACCCTCGACGCCTACCAGCTGGTCAGCCAGGCAGGCCTGGCTCCCGCGGGCAACGTCGTGGACACCAACTACACGATGGTGGCCAAGCTGGCGAAGCGGTACCTCGGCACCGACGCCGTGGTCGCCGACGGCATGCACTCCCGGCTGCGGGAGACGGCAGCGGCCTACCTCGCCCAGCGCTGAGCCATCACCGACAGTCGAGTTGTCGTCGTGTCGTCCCGTCGACACGACGACGACGACTCGACATCGGATGGGTCAGGCGGACACGGCGACGCCCGCGAGGGCCTCCTCCTGCTCCCTCAGACCGTCGACGGGGATGCGCACCGTGAACGTGGTGCCCGCTCCGAGGACGGAATCCACCGTGATGGTTCCGCCATGTCCCTCCTGCACCACGCCACGGACCAGCGGGAGCCCCTGTCCACTGCCGCGACCGACGTCCTTGGTGGTGAAGAACGGATCGAACATCTTGCAGCGCACGTCGTCCGGGATGCCTCCGCCGGTGTCGCTGATCGCGATGACGGCGTCCTCACCGTCCACTGCCGTAGCCACGGTGATCAGGCCGCGGCGCCCGGTCTCCCCGATCGCGTCGGCGGCGTTGACGATGAGATTGAGGAACACCTGGTTGAGCTCCGCAATGTTGCACTTCACGGGCGGAAGATCGGCCAGTTCGAGCCGCAGGTCGGCGACGTCCCTGATCTGGTGACGGGCCACCGTGACCGTGGCCTCCACCGCCTCGTTCAGATCGGCCGGAACCTGCTCCCTGTGGCCCGGGTGGCTGAAGGTCTTCATCGCCCGGACGATGGTCGATACGCGCTCGATCCCTTCGAGGGTCTGCTCGACCGCGCTGGGGATCTCCTTCTCCAGGTAGTCGAAGTCGATGCCGGCCTCCACCTCGCGCACGCGCTCCTGCCGCTCCATCCACCCGATGGGATTCGACGTGTCCAGCAGCCCCCGGTAGACCTCCACCACGCGGATGAGCTCCTGATAGGCCTCCTCGAGGAAGCGCGCGTTGTCCCCGACGAACTGGATCGGCGAGTTGATCTCGTGCGCGAGGCCCGCGGACAATCGGCCGAGTGACTCCAGCTTGGATTCCTGGTGGAACTCCGCGTCACGGACCTTCTGATCACCGATGTCCCGGCCGATCCCGACGATCCCGGTGACCGAATCCCGACCGTCACAGATCCGGGTGAGGGTCAACAAGAGTTGCAGCGTGGTGCCGTCGCCGCGCAGATGCACGGTCTCGAACGTGGCCCGCTCCCCCGCCAGGACTCGTTCCATCGCCTCGACGATCTCCGGGGCTCCGGCCGAGAAGATGCGGGCGATCGGGCACCCCAGCACCTCGTCCGGGGTAAGCCCGTACAGTTCCACCGCCGCGGGATTCCAGGACGTGATGAGTCCCTCCAGCGACACGGTGACGACGGCGTCGTCGGTGGCGGCGACGACGGCGGCATAGCGGGCCATCTCGGCGACCTGGGAAGCAAGCCGCTGATCGGTGTCAGCGAGGCAGGCGCCCAGTAGTCGAAGTGATGTCGAGGTCGTCACAACGGCCCCCGCCAGACCGGCAGCAATGAGCAGCAGTTCGGCAGCAGCACCAGGCAGCCAGTCGTTCTCCACCGGTGCGCCGAGGACCAGGACCAGGACGACCGAGGCCATCCCCACGGCGCCCGCGGCGATGATCGAGCCCCCGTTCCGCCCGAGCAGATGCCGGCCGGCCCGGCCGAAGTCGCGGAGAACCACCTCGGCACGCCGCCGGGATCCCGTGGGTCCGCCGGGCCGACGTGCCGCCGGGCCGGGCCAACCGGGTGCCGACACGACCATGACGTCTTCATTGCGCACGAGAACTCCTGGTGGTCACGGATCCGGATGCCGATCGACGGCGTGTAAGACCTCGACATCCGGCACCGCCGTGTTGATCACGTGTTCTCGATGGGTCCCATCGACAGAAGTGGAGGCTCGTCTGCTTGAGCGGTGCGTCGGCGCTGACGACAGTCAGAAGTAGCACCGTTTCGCAGACGCAATCTCAGGAGTGCCCGTGACCTTCCCCAATGGCCTGCTGTCCCGAGCAGGGACCGACGCCGCACCGATTCTTCTGGTGGACGACGAGATCGCCATTCTGGACGGCTTGCGGCGTCAGCTGCGGAAGAAGTTCACGGTGCACACCGCCAACAGCGGTGCGGAGGCCCTCGAGCTGCTGCAGTCGGAGCCGGTCGTCGTCGTCGTGTCTGACATGCGCATGCCGCAGATGGACGGAGCGACGTTCCTCTCCCGTGTCCGCTCCCTCTATCCCGACGTCGTGCGGATCCTCCTGACCGGCCAGGCGGACACGCAGTCAGCGATCACCGCGGTCAATGAGGGACAGATCTACCGCTTCCTGACCAAGCCCTGCCCGCCCGAGGTGCTCGTGGAGGAGATCGGGAGTGCCGTCGAACTCAACCGCCTGGTGACCGCCGAGAAGGAACTGCTCGGCACGACGCTGCGCCGCACGGTCGAGGCACTGACGGCCACGCTGTCACTCGCGCAGCCCGCGGCGTTCGGCCGCGCGGTGCGGGTGACCCGGACCGTTACGGAGCTCGCCGGGGCACTGGCGGTCGAGGAGCCGTGGGACCTCGAGGTGGCGGCGATGCTGTCCCACCTGGGCGGAGTGACCTTGCCACCGAACGTGCTGGCGAAGCTGGACGCCGGGCGGCCGCTGACGGAGGACGAGGCCGAGATGGCCGACAGGGTCCCCACGATCAGCCACGACCTGGTGGCCACGATCCCCCGACTGGAAGGCGTGGCGGAGGCGATCGGTTGGCAGCGCGCCCGGTACGACGGTGAAGGGTCGGCCCCGGGCGTGCCCCGGGGCGAGGACCTCCCCCTGGCTGCGCGGATCCTGCGCCTGGCGGCCGACTTCGATACGGGCATGTCGCAGCGACCGTCGGTGCAGGCCACCATCAGCGCGTTGCGGGCCGATGAAGGCGCCTACGACCCCCGCGTCCTGCGGGCACTGGTCGACTTCCACGACGTGCCGGACACCCAGGGCCCACCCCGGGACGTCGACGTCGCCGACCTCGCACCGGGCATGGTCGTCTTCGACGACGTTTTCACGACCGATGGCGTCCTCCTCATCAGCCGGGGCACCGAGGTCACGGATCCCCTGATCCGCCGCTTCGAGAACTACGCACATCAGAAGCGTGTGGCCCGGCGGATCCGTGTCCAGGTCTGAGCCGTATCGACCCGCCCCGTCGAATGCACTCGCCCTGCCTCGCGCGGCACGGTCACCGGAGGAACCCGGCCATCGGTTCCGTCGATGGCTACCAGCGAGGACGCGCGCTTTCCCCGGCGGGGCCCGGCACCGGATTCTGCGACCGTGGAACTGAGGCAGCTCGAGCACTTCCTGGCCGTCGTCGACGAAGGTTCGTTCACGCGCGCCGCCGCGCGGCTGTTCATGGTCCAGTCGAGCCTCTCGGCCTCACTGCTGGGACTGGAGCGAGAGCTGGGCACCGACCTGTTCATCCGGGGTCGCCGCGGGGCCGAGCTGACCGATGCCGGGCGAGCGTTGCTCGAGCCGGCGAAAGGCGCGCTCGCCGAGGCCGACCGGGCACGCGACGCCGTCGCGCAGGTCAAGGGGCTGGTCCGCGGGTCGGTTCGCATCGCTGCGGTGGCCATGCCGCGAAAGGTCGACGTCGGCGAGACGATCCGGTTGTTCCAGGCCGAGCATCCGGGCGTGGAGGTCCACGTCGCACCCGTCAGCGCACGCGACATGATCGACCTGGTGACGGAGGGGCAGGTCGACTTCGCCATCACTCCGCGGATCGACGGAACGAGTCCGACGCTGCGCTACCAGACACTCGTCAGCACTCCGCTCGTGCTCGTCTGCCCGGCCGGCCACCGGCTGGCGGGAGCACAGAGCGTGGATGCCGCCGAGGTGGTCGACGAATGCCTCATCGACCTGCCGCGGGGGTGGCGGGCCCGTGAGCTGTTCGACCGCCTGCTGGAGGAGCAGGGCGTCGACCGGCGGGTCGGAGTGGAGATCAACGACTGGCTCGCCGTATTGACGATGGTGCAGCGCGGTACGGGCATCTCCTACGGCCCGCAGGCGTGCGTCGATGCCGAGATGTTCACCGGCATCGGCATGGCGACGATCGCGGGAGCGCCACTCTGGGAGCTCGGCGTGATGTGCCGGGACGAGGCGCTGCGCGGTGCCGCGGGCCGGGCCTTCCTCGCCGCCTACCTCGAGCGGTGCGGCGAGACCAGCGCCGACTGAGTCACGCCCCGCCCGGCCGCCGCGAAGGCAGCCGCACGATCTCGGGACGTAGGTCGCCGCACGGGCGAGGTGGAGGAGATCCAGGTGATCGAGCCGAACCTGGGCGTTCGACCAGGGGTCGTGCGGTCGTGCCGTGTCGAGCGGCGGTCCTCGGGCAGCAGGAGCGGCAACATCACCTCGTCGACGACGGCCGTCACCAGAGCCTCATCGAGGGCGGCTCCCCCGAGCAGCCAGCGCTGCATGAGGATCGCGGGACCCGCCTCTGCGGCCACGGACGTACCTGCACCGGGCACGATCTCCCCACGTTCCACCGCCCGATCGAAGACGGCGGCGAAGGCGCCGCTCCAGCGCGCCAGCGGGCCGCCGTGGAAGGCCTCGGCCAGAACGGGGTCGTCGTGGACGGCGCTGAGCAGAGCACGGTGGGCCCGACCCGCCAGGCCCTCCATGTGCTCGACGACCGACTTCAAGAGGACGATCATGTCGCTTCTCAGCGACCCCGTGTCGACGACGAGCACATCCACGATCGACTCCTGGATGAAGCTGACGAGTAGGTCCTCCTTGCTCGTCCAGCGCCGATAGATCGCCGCCTTGCCGACGCCGGCGACCACGGCAACCTCGTCCATCGTGAGGCCGCTGTAGCCCATGCGAGCCAGCACGTCCTGCACCGCCGCCGTGATCGCGTCGTCCTTGGCCCGATCCAGAGGCCGGTTCCGACACCTCTTCGGTGCCAGCCGGGGTGCCGATGATCCGGCCGACCTGGCACGCACTGTCATCGTTCAACTGTAAGTGGTAACGAAACGCGAGTGGACGTTTCTCGGCGACCTCCTCTGTGCGAGTCATTACACGAGACTCCCTCGTTCCGTCGGCGCTCCGTACGGTCCGCGACGTCGGTCAGGCAGTCGCCCCGTGCCCGCGCCGCGGGACCAGCAGTCGGAAGGAAGCTCAGATGAGGACGCGATTCAGGTGGGGCTCCCGGCCCCGGCTCCGGCAGCCGTGGAACTGAGGCAGCTGGAGCACTTCCTGGCCGTCGTCGAGGAAGGCTCGTTCACCCGTGCCGCGGCCCGGTCCTACATGGTCCAGTCGAGCCTGTCCGCCTCGGTGCTGGCGCTGGAACGCGAGCTGGGGACGAATCTGTTCATCCGGGGTAGAGGAGGCGCGGAGCTGACCGACGCCGGATGGACTCTCCTCGAGCCCGCCAGGGCAGCGCTCGCCGACGCCGACCGGGCGCGGGACGCCGTCGCGGAGGTGACCGGCCTGCTCCGGGGATCGGTACGCGTCGCTGCCGTGGCCATGCCCCGCAGCTGCGACCTGGCGGAAGCGATCCGTGACTTCCGGGACCAGCATCCCGGCGTGGACGTGCACGTGATCCCGGTCGGCGGGAAGCGCATGACCGACCTCGTCGCCGACGGAGCGGTCGACTTCGCCATCACCCCGCGGGTCCCCCGCGTCAGCCCGTCACTGCGCTTCGAGCCCCTGCTCCGCACACCACTCGTCGTCATCGTTCCCACCGGTCACGTGCTGGCCGGCGCCCAGGGACTCGACCCCTCTGACCTCGTCGAGGAATCGATCATCGACCTGCCCCGCGAATGGTGGTCGCGTGAGCTGTTCGACAGGTGGGTCGAAGAGGAGGGCGTTCGGCGTCGGGTCAGGCTCGAAGTCGATGACTGGCTGGCCGCCCTCACCATGGTCCAGCGAGGCATGGGGATCGCCTACGGCCCTGACGCGTGCATCGACAGGGACATGTTCAGCGGCGTCGCCACCGCCTCGCTGGCCTCACCCCCGCAGTGGGAGCTCGGCATCGCCAGCCGGGACCAGAACCTGCGCGGAGCGGCCGGCCGCGGCTTTCTCGCGGCCTATCTCCAGCGCTGCCGCGGTGGCGTTGCCGACCCGGCGGGCGAGCGAGGGACCCGTGCTCACCGCGATCGATCCCGCATGGATCGTGGTGAGAAGCGAACCGCGTGAGGTGACCGCCCGTCCTTCAGCCGCGCCTACGGGCCCGCAGGACGGCGTCGCGGACGGTGATGCCGGCGCCCTCGTGATCCCCCGCCGACCGCGGCCGGGCCTGGTCCCCCGCCGACCGCGGCCGGGCCTCGGTGACGAGAACGTCCCACTGGTCGCCGTCGAGTGAGTCCGCGACCTCCTCGGCGGTGAAGAACATGTCGGGCACGTGGAGTCGGTGCGCCGAGGTCTCCAGGTCGCTGGGATGGTGGCCGACGACGAGCAGCGTCCCGCCGGGGGCCACCGCTGCCGCCAACCGGGCGAAGAGGGCCCGCCGCGTCTCTCCCGGCAGGTGCATGAACTGCGCGGACACGAGGTCGAAGCGCGCGTCCGGAGCCCATCCGGTCACGTCGGCGTGCAGCCAGCGGATCCGCTCCGCCACGTCCGCACCGAGGGCGTCCGCCTGCTCGGCGCCGCGCTCCAGGGCGGCGGTGGCGAAGTCCACCGCTGTCACCTCCCAGCCGCGGGCAGCCAGCCACAGGGCGTCCCCTCCCTCGCCGCAACCGACATCGAGGGCCGATCCGGGCGTCAGGTCCGATGCCTCTGCGACGAGCTGAGCGTTGGGACGGCCGCTCCACACCGCCGGCTGCGCCCGGTACCGCTCCTCCCAGGACTCCTCGTCGAACTGGTGCGCCGCGGTCAGGCGGCGGGCCGCGACGGCGAGGCGCACGTCCTCGGAAATGAGGTCGGCATTGAGCGCCGCCGCGGTGTTCAGCCCGGCTGCCGCCGCCGAGATGACCTGCGCGCGGAGGTCGGCCACGTTGCCGGCCGCCCAGACCCCGGGGACGGCGGTGGCCCCGGCGGGATCCGCGGCGACGTAGCTGCCGACCGCGTTCCCGTTCATCTCCTGCGGCACCGTCTCCAGGCCCAGCGAGGTCAGCACCCCGGCGCGGGCGGTGAACCGGGGGACGACGACCAGAGCCGTCCGAGGGACCACAGCCCCACCGGCGAGCCGGACCCCGGCGAGCCGCCCCCTGTCCAGCTCCAGGCCTTCCACGGCACCGGTCACCACCGGGATGCCTCGGGCCGCCAACTGCTCGAGCTCCTCGTCGGTGAGCGCCGGACCCGTGTGCTGGAAGAGCGTCACGTCGGCGCTCCACTGCCGCCACATCAGCGCCTGGTGCGCGCCGAACGGACCGCCCAGGATGCCGACCGGCTGGTCCCGGACCTCCCAGCCACGGCAGTACGGGCAGTGCAGCACGTCGCTCCCGAACAGCTCGGCCACGCCCGGGATGTCGGGCAGCTCGTCCACCAGCCCTGTCGTCACGAGCAGCCGCCGGGCCAGCACGGATCCGCCGTCCTCCAGGACGACGCGGAAGCCGTCCTCCACCCGCTCGGCGCGGGCGACCCGGCCGTCGCGGAACTGCCCGCCGTATCCGGCCACCTCCGCACGTCCCCCCGCGAGCAGCTCCGCCGACGTGACGCCCTCGCGGCCCAGGTAGTTGTGCACGTGGCCGGCCCGGGCGTTACGCGGCGCTCCGTCGTCCACCACCAGAACCGATCGCCGGGCCCGTGACAGGGCGAGCGCCCCACTCAGGCCGGCGGCGCCGCCACCGACCACCATCACGTCGTACTTCTCGTCCACCGTCTGCTCCGCTCGTCGTCCCCCGTGTCTGCCGCGGACTCTCGACCCCCTTCCGTGCGGGTGGCAACTATCGTTGCCGTTATGGCAATGACGAACTCGGACGACAGCGTCCTCGCGGGCGTCGGTCCTCGGCTCCGGGCCCTCCGCCAGCAGCGCGGGGTTCCGTTGAGCGAGCTGTCGGTGACGACGGGCATCTCGGTGAGCACGCTGTCCCGTCTCGAGTCCGGGCAGCGCCGACCGACCCTGGAGCTGCTGCTCCCGCTGGCCCGCGTGCACCAGGTGCCGCTGGATGAACTGGTCGACGCACCCGCGACCGGGGATCCCCGGATCCACCCCCGGCCCTTCGACCGCAACGGCGTCACCGTGGTCCCCCTGACCCGACGTCCGGGAGGCTTGCAGGCCTACAAGCAGATCTACCCACCGCAGTGGCCCGGCCGGGAGCTCGAGCAGCAGTCGCACGAGGGCTACGAATGGCTCTACGTGCTCTCGGGCCGGCTCCGGCTGCGGCTCGGCGAGCACGACGTGACGCTGAAGGCGGGCGAGGTCGCGGAGTTCGACACGCACGTCCCCCACGCATTCGGGACGGGTGCCGAGCCGGCCGAGGTGCTCTGCCTGTTCGGCCCCCAGGGCGAGCGGCTGCACGTCCGGGCGCGGCCCGCCGGGAGCTGAGCGGTCAGGGCTCGAGCTGACGGACGACGCGCGCCGGGTTGCCCACCGCGACGACGTCCGCCGGGAGGTCGCGCGTGACCACCGCGCCCGCCCCGACGACGGTGTTCTCCCGGATCGACACCCCGGGGCAGACGATGACGCCGCCGCCGAGCCACACGTTGTCGCCGATCGTGATCGGTTCGGCGGCCTCCCACTTGTCCCGGCGCGGCCGGGGCTCGACCGGGTGGGTCGGGGTGAGCAGCTGCACGTTCGGGCCGATCTGGACGTCGTCCCCGATGGTGATGGCGGCGACGTCGAGGGCGACGAGGCCGAAGTTCGCGAAGCACCGCGCCCCGACCGTGATGTGGGTGCCGTAGTCGACGTAGAGAGGAGGGCGGATCTCGGTCCCGTCCCCCACTGCTCCGAGCAACCGCTGCAGCAGGCTCCGACGGAGCGGCCCCTGCCGCACCGTCGTGGCGTTGTACGCGGCCATGAGGTCGAGTGCGGCGGCGTTCTGCTCGGCCAGTTCCGGGTCGTCTGCGATGTAGAGGTCGCCGGCGAGCATCCGCTCGCGCATCGACCGGGTGTCCGTCTCCTCCGCCGTCACACCCGCGAACCTACCCAGCCCGACACCCGGGCGGTCACAACCGCAGCGACCACGACGACAGCTGTCCGGCCGGCTGGAATCCGAGGGCCTCGTTGACCGCGACCATCGGCCGGTTGCTCTCGGAGTTGTACGTGGTGATGCGGCGCACCTCGGGCAGCGTCACCACCAGTTCGCGCAGCACCGCCGCCTTGATGAGTGCCCCCAGCCGATGGCCGCGGTGCTCACGCAGGACCAGCGTGCCGCCCTGGTGTGCGCCCTGCGGCTGGACCAACGGGACGTGAAGGTCGGTGAAGGCGACGAGACGGCCCTCCTTCACCGCGCCGGCCGACAGGACCGTGCGCCCCCGGGCGATGTGTGAGGCCTCGTACTCACGGATCCGCTCGGCGTCCCAGTGCTCCTCCTCCACCGGCAGCTCGCCGTGCGGCGCGTCGGTGGTCATCCGCTGCGCCAGCACGGCCCGGTCGTCGAGGAGCGCGTCCGGGGTCCGGTCGCGCCAGGTGACGAGCTCGTAACCGACGCTCTCGCGCCTCGTCCCGGCCTCGACGCCCGCCAGGCGCTGCTCGTCGGGCGGCAGCACCAGGTCACGGCGGGTCTCCACCAGGTCGCACGTCCAGCCGTGCCGCAGCGCAAACTCCCGTCCCGGGGTCTCGGGCCCGGGTTCGTCGATCTCGGCGATGAGCTCGGAGCGCCCGGCGGCCGCCGCCAGCCGGACTCCCTCCGCGAGCAGCATCCCGCCGATGCCGCGGTGCCGATGCTCCGGGTGCACTGCCACATCGACGATGGCGACGGTCGGGTTGTCCTTCATGGGCAGCAGCAGCCGCAGGGCGCCGACGACTCCGCCGTCGACGACAGCGGCGCGATGCGTCCCGTTCCGCGATCCGCCCCGCGCCACGAGCTGGCGTCCGAGGGCGACGTGGTCGGAGGCCGGACGCGGTGGTTCGTCGGGACGGTCGACGCGCTGGCCGGCGGCCCAGACCTCGCACCAGGCGGGAAAGAGGTCGCCGTCGGGGTCGAGCTCCACGAGGTCGAGCGCTGGGAAAGGCACCCCCCTGTCCTACCGCCCCGGGCAAAGGCTTTTCGGCACCGGTGGTCCTGGTATCCCGCGAGAGTTCCCCTCGACGCTGCCCTCACTCACTGGTGAGTGCTGGCGAGGCTGACGATCAGGTTGACGGTGGCGGCCAGGATGAGGGAGCCGAAGAGATAGGACAACAGCGCATGCCGCAGTGTGGTCACCCGCACCTGGTGAGTTGTCAGTTGCGTGTCGGAGACCTGATACGTCATACCGATCGTGAACGCCAGATAGGCGAAGTCGGTGTACCGGGGCGCCTCGTGCTGATTGAAGTCGACCCCACGGTCAGGGCCGGATCGCTCGCCGGCCGGAGAGGCGTAGTAGAGCAACGCGTAGTGCAGCGTGAACAACGTATGCACGACGAGCCATGAGACGGCCACGCTGGCGACCCCGACTGCGGCGCCCAGGACCTGGGTGATGCCCTGGGCCGAGCCCGCCTGGACGAGCAGGTAGCCGACTCCGGCGAGGCTGGCCACACAGGCCGCCAACAGAATGAGCTGCGTGGACCGTCGGGTCGGATCCTCCTGCGTCGCGTGCGCGGCGGTGGCCGCCGCATCCATGCCGGCGATGACCGACCACGTCCACACGAGGAAGACGCCGGCGGCCACGTCCCACCCGACCGACGCGGCGTAGTCCCACTCGAGCGCCGCACCGGCGGCAATCCCGGCCACGGCCCCCGCCACCGCAGCCACCCCGGCACGGGTCGAGGCCCGGCCGGGCCCGCTGACGCCTCCGGGCTGCACGGATCAGTCGACCAGTCGCCGGCGGACCGTCGGAGCCGCGTCATCGCCTGGTCGGACGTTCGGGCACGCCACACGGGATGCCCGCTGTGGCGACGACGGCGACCGTCGAGCAGGTGCCGGCGCGGGTCGGTGCTGCACGCGTCCACCATCGCATCCGCAGCACACGATGTCCTGGGTGAGCGCCCGAGGCATCGCAGGCCGGCTCGCTTCGCCGGCAGGGGGGCGCCCACCGCGAAGACCGTCGCGTTCCGCAACCAGTCGCATGACGGCCTAGAGGGTCAGCACGACGGCGCGCAGCACCACGACCACCAGGAACACCAGGGTGAAGGCCAGGTCGATCGACACCGGTCCCAACCGCACCGGTCGCACGAGGCGGCGCACAGGCGCGATCACCGGTTCTGTCACGGAGTGCGTCCATCCCCGAGCGCGAATCACCCCGGTGCCGCCCCCAGGGGCGAGCACCCCGACCCAGTCCAGGACGATCCGTGCGACGAGGACGAGCTCGAAGATCAACAGTGCCAGCCCGAGTAGGGCTCCTATGGCGCTCATGCGTGCTCCCTTTTCCGAACCCCACCGTGCACTGTTTGTCTGGGAGATTCCGGGGCGCCGGCTGTGCAGTCCGGAGGAAGTTCCCGGCCGTCACGTCCAGCGGGCAGCGGACCGGTGATCAGGACGGCGCCCCGCGGCTACCGCGCGCCTCCGGCGGGGGGAGCCAAATCGACCACGGTCCAGTCGCCGACCTTGGTCGAGGCGTACGCGCCGACGGCCCAGTGCGCGATCTGCTGGGTCGGGGTGCCGTTGGCGGAGCCTGGTGCGCTCAGGATCAGGTAGTGCACGCGCGCGGCGGTGACCGCAGCGCGGAACTCCTCGAACGTGGGATGGGGGTCACGCCCGGCGAATCCGCCGAGCGCCCACACGGGTGCGCCACTGGCCAGCTGCAGGTCCGCTGCGCGTCGGCCGATGACGGCGGCGGCCCAGTCGTAGCCGGGCGCGCCGGCACGCACGCGGTCGGCCAGAGCCGTCGGTAGCCGGACATTCGATGTTCCGCCCGGACTCATGCCGGTCGGCGTCCGCACCGAGGTGACGCCTGGGCCCGAGTAGACGTTGGCCCCCCGGTGCACTGCCTGCGCCGTGGCCACCGACCAGGCCGTGGGGCCGGCCAGCACCGCGACGAGGACCGCGGTGCCGATAGTCCGCCGGCGACGAGGCCCTGCCGTGCGGACTTCAGGCGACCGGCGGCCGGTCATCCACAGCCCGCGCGCCGCCACCGCCCCCGCGAGCAGGGCGACGGGGACGGCCACCAGCGGCCACGCCGGCCGGGTCAGCAGCAGGCCCGCGGACCACACGGCTGTCAGGACCACCGAGGCGCCCAGGACCCGACGGGCACGGACCCCGTCGTCCTCGGCCGACCGCTCCCAGAGCAGCACGCCGCCCAGCGCCACTGCGCCGGCGATGGCCGGGGCCAGCTGGATCGCGTAGTAGCTGTGCGAGATGCCGCGCATCGAACTCAGCACGATCCCCGCGACGAGCAGCCACCCGCCCCAAAGCAGCAGACCGGCCCGTACGGGATCCCGGCGGTTCCGGCCACGGGTCAGCACCCAGCCTGCGACGAGGCCGATCAGTGCCGCCGGCAGCAGCCAGCCCCCCTCCGGCGCCCACGAGCCGAACAGCCGACCCCAAGACCCCGGCCGCGCCATGTTGGCTGCTCCCCCGCCGCTCTCCTGGCCGGTGAGACGACCCAGGCCGTTGTAGCCCAGCGCGAGGTCGATGATGCTGTTGCTCTGCGTGCCGCCGATCCACGGCCGGGAGGCTGCGGGGGTGAGTTGGACGGCGAGCACCCACCAGCCGGCGGCCGCGACCATCGCCGTCCCGGCGGCGGCCACCCGGGCCAGCCGACGCCCGAGCGGGCCGGACCCGGCCACCAGGGCAACCACGACGAAGGCAGGCACGATCAGCCACGCCTGCAGCAGCTTGGTCAGGAAGGCCAGGCCGAGCAGAGCACCGCAGGCGGCCAGCCAACCGCCACCACCTCGTGACGCCCCGAGGGACCGGACCAACGCGTAGGACGCGGCCACGGAGAGCAGCACCATCAGGGCGTCGGGATTGTTGTAACGGGCCATGAGCGTGACCACGGGGGTCAGGGCCAGGACGGCGCCGGCGAGCAGGCCGGCCGCCGAGCTGCGCGCCTCGGCCGTAGCGGCCGTGCCCGGCGCGCCCGCCGTGACGGTCAGTGCCTGTCGCCGGACCGTGCCGTAGAGGAGGCCGACCGCGGCGACGCCGCACAGCGCCTGGGGCAGCAGCAGCGCGGGCGTGGACAACCCGAAGATGCGCACGGAGAGGCTGGTCAGCCACAGCGCGGCGGGCGGCTTGTCGACGGTGATGCCGCCGGCCGGGTCCAGTCCGCCGAAGAAGAAGGCCTGCCAGCTGAGAGCGCCCGCCTGCGCCGCTGCGGAGTAGTAGGCGTTGGCCCACCCGCTGGCCGCCAACCCCACCGAGTAGAGCAGCCCCGCCACCGCCATCAGCCCACTGAGGGCGACGCGGCGCCCGGTGGGTGCGGCCAGCCCCAGACGAGTAGGCCGGACCTCGCCCTCCGCAGGAACGGGCGCCGTGTTCTCCGTCGTCGGACTCGCCACGGCTGTGGCGGCGCGCATCACGCCGACGCCCGGATCAACGAGCGCCGCGCGGATGCCGACAGGGATCCGTCCCCGGAGGTCCGGCCCGGCCGGAAGACCCAGGTACGGAAGAGCACGAAGCGGGCCACGGTCGACACGGCGCTGGCCCCGACCAGCACGGCCACCTCGACCAGCCGTGGGGGCCTCGGCGCGATCGCGTGCAGCAGCGCCAGCGCGCCGGCTGTCAGCGCCAACCCGATGGCGAACACGAGCAACCCGTGCATCTGGGCCCGGGCCGCTCCGGTTGAGCCGCGCAGCCCGAAGGTCAGCCGCCGGTTCGCCGCCGTGTTGCCGATGGCGGTGACCAGCAGCGCCACCAGATTGGCCTCCTGTGCGGTGCCGATCCCCCGCAGCAGCAGGAACAGCCACAGATAGGCAAGCGTCGACAGCACCCCGATCCCCGCGAAGACGACCAGCTGGCGCCATGCGCTCGACGGCGCAGCGGCCGGGTCGGAGAGCGGTCGGCGACCGATACGGTCGCGCAGCTCGGAGAGGGACAGCAGCCCGGTGATCTGGCTCCGCCGCAGCCGGATGACGCCGGCCAGATCGGCCCGGGCGGTCGCGACGATGTCCACCCGGCTGTCGGGGTCGTCGACCCAGTCGACCGGCACCTCGTGGATGCGCAGTCCGGCGCGCTCGGCCAGCCAGAGCAGCTCGGTGTCGAAGAACCACCCTTCGTCCTCGACCAGCGGCAGCAGCCGCTCCGCGGCGTCGGCCCGGATCGCCTTGAAACCGCACTGGGCGTCGGACAGCGACGTCGTCCCGGTGATGCGCAGCAGCAGGTTGTAGCTGCGTGAGATGAACTCCCGCTTCGGCCCGCGGACCACTCGCGACGATCGGCTCAGCCGGCTGCCGATCGACAGGTCGGAGTGCCCGGTGATCAGCGGGGCGACGAGGGGCAGGAACGCGGCCAGGTCGGTGGACAGGTCGACGTCCATGTAGACCAGGACGGGAGCGTCGGACGCCATCCACGCCGTCCGCAGCGCCCGGCCCCGGCCCGGCTCGGGCAGGACGAGGAGCTCGATGCCCGGCAACTCGGCTGCGATCCGGCGGGCGACCTCCACCGTGCCGTCGGTGCTGGCGTTCTCGGCAACGGTGATCCGGAACGGATAGGGCAGCGACGTCAGGTGGGCGTGCAGGCGGCGCAGAGACGTCTCGAGCCCGGCCTGCTCGTTGTGCACAGGGACGACGACGTCGAGAACGGGCGGCGGGAGCGGGACGAGCTCCGGGAACACGGCGGCGCTCAGCAGGCTGGTGTCCATGAGGTCTCCGATCCGGCTCGTCGGACGGGCCGTTGACCGTAGGTTGCTCCGTCCGGCTGAGACGTCGCTGAGAGCGGCGGGTTCAGGGCCCGAACCCTCAGTATCTACTCAGCGGAGCACCCCGATGCTGATTCCGACGGGCCGACCGGCCCGGGCGGGGGAGCGTGCGCCATGTCGACCGTCCCCGGCCCCGCTGCGGCCGCGAACACCGTCCAGCTGGCGCGGCTCGCGCGGCTCGTCAACAGTTGGCTTCTCACCAGGCCGGTGCTGGTGAACGCCATCGGGGCGCCGTCCGGGTGGACACGGCGGGCGCCGGTCTCACCGACCCGATCCTGGCGCTGGTACGGCGGGTGATCCGCCGCTGCGTCGGTCATCCTCGACCTGTCCGTTCCGGTGGTGCTTCTCGCGCTGGGCGTGCTGGCACTGCTGCTCCCCCGGCAGCTATCGCCGGCCCGGCCGGCCGCGGCCGAGTCGCATGCCCCCGGCTGGACCGGCACAGGAGAGGACCATGACGACGCTGACCAACTGGGTGCTCGCCGTTCCCGCGCCCTGGGCGTGCACGATCATCGCCCTCCTCGTCTTCACCGAGGCGGCTCTGTTCGTCGGCTTCGTGCTCCCCGGGGAGACGGCTGCCCTGCTCGGCGGGGTGCTCGCCGCCGCCGGTCGGCTGTCGCTTCCCGTTCTGCTCGTGGTGGTCGTGGTCGCCGCCGTGGCCGGGGACAGCGTGGGCTACGAGGTCGGTCGCCGCGTCGGCCCGCGGATCCTGGCGGTGGGGCTGCTGCGGCGCCACGCCGAGCGGCTCGAGCGGGCCCGCGGCACGTTGCGCGAGCGCGGCGGCGTGGCGGTGTTCGTCGCCCGGTTCACCGCGTTCCTGCGGGCCGTGATGCCCGCACTGGCCGGAGTCAGCGGGATGCCCTATCGCCGATTCCTCGCGTACAACGCTGCGGGCGGGGTGGTGTGGGGCGCTGGGGTCGTCCTGCTCGGGTACTTCGCCGGCCAGTCCTACGCGACGGCCGCGCGGCTGCTGGGTCGCACCACTGCCGTCGTCCTGACCGCGGCCGTGCTCGCGCTGGTCGTCGGAGCTCTGGTGCGCAGACACCGGCGGCAACGGTCACTCGGCTGACGTCGACGTGCCGACGCGGTTCGGAAGTGGGTCGTGGACCGGTGTTCTCGGATGAGGCGCGGGCTCGGATCGAGCCCTTGTTGCCATCGCAGTACGCAAGGGACGCCCGCTCCGTGATCACCGGCAGGTGATCGAGGGCATCGCGTTCCGTTATCGGGCCGGGATCGCCTGGCGGACCGGCCCGAATACTTGGGGCGCGGGCCGGCAGACGGTGTGGAGACGTCACCACCGCAGCAGCCTCGACGGCACCTGGGACGAGGTACTCGCGGTGCTGCAGGTCGAGGCCGACGCCGTTGGCGAGATCGACTGGCGTCTCGGTGGACTCCTCGAACTCCCGGGTGCATCACCATGCGGACGACCCCGAAGGCGTTGCGCGCGGACAGGGCCTACTCCAGTCGAGCGCACCGAGCGCTGCTGCGTCATCGCGGGGTCCGCGGGGTGACCATCCGCTCCTCCTCGCGTCCCGACGGGGCGCGGTCTGAAGCTGGGCCTCGATGCGCGGACCCGGGACAAGCAGTGCTCACGCGCCGGCGGCTCGGACACCCGATCCTGCTGCACAACCGACCGGATGCAGCTCCATCAGTGACAGTCGTCGATCCGTCAGCCAGCGTCGAGAATCCCCTTGGGATGCGCCGGACACCCCGAGTCCGGTGTTCGGTGAGCTCTGTCAGCCGCTGAGAGTGCGCGGAACGGCAGCCTCGGCGGTCTGGTCGTAGCGAGTCCGGGCCCGCTGGATCTCCGTGGTGTGGCCCTCGCTCCACTCCACCAGGCCGAGGATGGTCTTGTGCAAGGAGGCACCCAGTCCGGTCAGCGTGTACTCCACGCGAGGCGGGACCTCTGCATAGATCTGCCGGCCGACCAGACCGTCCCGCTCCAGGTTGCGGAGCGTCACGGTGAGCATGCGCTGGCTGATCCCGTCGATGTCCCGGCGCAGTTGGCTGAAGCGCTGGGTTCCGGTTCCCAGCCTGGCGATCGTGAGGGCCGACCACTTGTCCCCGACCCGGCCCAGGACCTCGCGGACGGTGCAGCAGACGACTTCTGGGTCCGTGCCGGTCATGGGCACCTCCACGTGACCAGGGCACCTCGAAGTGCCGTCTTGTCGTCGGACACCGGCCTTCCGAGACTAGAGGGGGTTCCGATCAGTACGCCAGTACCGATCAGTAATCCTCGACATGAGGAGCACCGCCATGTCCGACATCCAGACACCGCTGGCCGACCCCCCGGAAGGCGCGATCACACCCGACCCGGCCTTCGGCCGCCCCGCTGATCCGGCAACCCTGCATCGGGTCGCGGCGGCTCTCAGAGCGCGCGGGATCGAGGCGGAGGTCCTACCGGACGGCGCGGCGGCCCGGGCCCGCGTGCACCAGCTCATCCCCGACGGCGCCCACGTCTACAACGCGACCTCGCGGACGCTCGAGACGATCGGGCTCGCGCAGGACATCCTCGAGCAGGAGCGCTACGACGCCGCCCGAACGTTTCTCGACACCCTCGACCCAGCCACCCAGAGCGCCGACTACCGGCGCGGCGTCGCCAGCCCCCAGGTAGTGGTCGGGAGCGTCCACGCCGTCACCGAGGACGGTCAGCTCGTCATCGCGTCGGCCTCCGGTAGCCAGCTCCCCGCCTACTCCTTCGGGGCCGGCCAGGTGATCTGGGTCGTCGGGGCGCAAAAGATCGTCCCCGACCTCACCACGGCCTTCGAGCGGATCAAGCGGTACAGCTACCCGCTCGAGGACGCCCGGGCCCGCGCCGCCTATGGCATGCCCAGTGCCATCAACAAGCAGCTCGTCGTCAGCGGGGACATGCCGGGCCGCGCCCATGTCCTCCTGGTCGAGGAAGCCCTTGGGTTCTGAGCCGGCCCTCTCCCCCTGCTCCCGAAGTCCGGGCCATGGGGAGTTCCGATGGCCCAGTGCAAGTGCTGGAGCCCGGCCACCGAACCGGCCACGGGGAGCAAGTACGAGGAACCGCCATGTCCTCCCAGGCCTCCTCCGCCGCCCCCACCGGGGTCGGGATCATCGGTCTCAGCGCCTCCGGCGGCTGGGCGGCCCAGGCTCATCTGCCCGCACTCGAAGCGGGAAAGATGGTGCTTTGCGAGTGGCCGTTGGGCAACGGCCTCGCCGAGTCCGAGGAACTGGCCGCCGTCGCGGAGGCACAAGGTGTCCGCACCTTTGTGGGTCTACAGGCCCGCGCAGCTCCCCCGGTCCGATACGTCCGGGACTTGATCGCCGACGGCTACGTCGGCGAGGTCCTGTCCACCAGCATCATCGCCTCGGGCATCGGCTGGGGAGCAGAATTTCCGCCGGACGGCGAATACCTCCTCGACCGCGACAACGGCGCCACGATGCTCACGATCCCGTTCGGCCACACCATCGACGCCGTCACCATGGCGCTCGGGGAGGTCACCGAACTCACGGCCACCCTGGCGACCAACCGCCGGCAGGTCCGCAACCAGGCGACGGGACAGCGCGCGCCGATGACCGCACCGGACCAGATCGCCGTCAGCGGAGTACTCGAAAGCGGCGCGGTTGCCTCCGTCCACTTCCGGGGCGGGCTGTCGCGCGCCACCAACTTCCACTGGGAGATCAACGGAGCCGACGGCGACCTGCTGCTCACCGGCGGCTCGGGCCATCTGCAGTTCGGCCAGGTCACTGTCTACGGCGCACAGCGGGAAGACACCGCACCAAAGGAGCTGCCGGTGCCAGCCTCCTACTCGTCCCTGGCCCAACTCGGCACCTCCGGAACGGAGACGTGGCACCCCGTGGCCCATGCCTACGAGCAGATCCGGACCGATCTCACTGTCGGCACCCACCACGCGCCGGACTTCACCCACGGTTCGCGTCGCCATCAACTGCTGGACCGCATCCTGCGCGCCGCCCGCGCATCCTGAGCCGAAGGTCGGCCATGCCCCTTCGCCGCCCTGCGCAACGCGATGAGCTGTCACTGAGTGGGCCGATCACGGACAGAGGGCTTCAGAGACACTTCGTGCTGACCTGGACCAGCGCCGCCACTACGGGATGGCGAGCAGTACCCGGCCGTTGCTGCCTGCGTCGACGCGGTCGTGCGCCGCAGCGATCTGGTCCAGCGGCACTGGCTCGCCGATCGGGATGGATAGCGCGCCGTCGCGGGCCGCGGTGGTCAGGTCGGCGGCCGCCTGCTGCTTGGCGGTGGGCGGGAAGTCGTCGCTGCCGAGCAGCCGCAGGGTGACGTTGGCGAACAGGAGCGGCCAGAACGGCAGCTCGGGTCGGTCGCTGCGGCCGGCGTAGGCGGCCAGCACCCCGCCGAGGCCCAGTACGGCCGTGTCCAGGTCGGCGTTGTCGGACAGCGAGACCTCGACGACCCGATCGACACCGCCGGGCGCGTGTGCCCGGATCCGGTCGACGGCGTCGGGCGCGTCGAGTGCCACCGCGTGCGTGACCGCCGACGGGTCGACGCGCCCGAGGTCGGCGGCGCGGCACACGGTGCCGATCACGGTCGCGCCGCCCCAGCGGGCCAGCTGTGCTGCGAGCGAGCCGACTCCGCCGAGCGCGACTGGACGAGCACGGTATTGCCGGTGACCGGCCCGTCGCTGAAGACCGCGCGGTGTGCGGTGATGCCCGGGATGCCCAGGCCCGCGCCGACCTCGTCGCTGACCCCGTCCGGCAGGTCCACGGCGTGGTCGGCCGGGACCACAGTGGACTCCGCAGCCGTGGCCGAGGGCCGGTAGGACTGGGCGCCCCAGACCCACACCCGCCGGCCGACCCGGCCGGGGTCGACCCCGTCGCCGACCGACTCGACGACCCCGGCACCGTCGCTGTGCGGAACGACGCGAGGAAAGGGCATCGAGCTGCCCAGCCATCCGGACCGCTTCTAGGTGTCGCCCGGGTTGACCCCCGACAGCCGCAGCCGGATCCGCACCTCCCCTGGCCCTGGCTGCGGCAAGGCCATCTCGCCCGTCTGTAGCACCTCCGCCGCGGGGCCCTGATGCTCGTACCACGCTGCCCGCACGCTGCACCCCTCTCTCACAGATCGGCCGGCACGAAGCTATCGAGGCACTCGCTCCACCGGTATGCCTGCGGTCGGGGCCAACGGCAGATGACCGCCGGAAGCGCTTCTCAGCAAGGTCGTGCGGCCGGGCGGCGATCTCGGCCGGCACGGTGGTGCCCCGGGTCTTGCCGCGCACCGCGCCGGTCAGGCCCTCGGCGCGCATCAGCCGCTCGACGGTGCAGCAGGCCACCGGCATGCCCTCGCGGTGCAGCTGCCGCCACATCTTGCGGGCGCCGTAGACGCCGTAGTTGGCCCGGTGCACCCGCCGGATCCCGGCGCGCAATTGCTCGTCGCGAACCGCCCGGGCCGACGGCGGACGCGTCCCGGCGGCGTAGTAGGTGCTCGGGGCGATCTGCGCGCCGGCGCGGTGAGGATCCGGCAGATCGGCTCGATCCCGAAAACCGCGTGGTGGGCGTCGATGCAGGCGATCAGCGTGGGGATGGGCGGTCGAGCTCCGCCGCGAAGAAGCCGCCGCGGCGCTCTTCAAGATCGCGTCGGCCCGGCGCAGCTCGCGGGCCTCCCGCCTCAACTCCACCAGCCGCGCCCGAGCGTTGGTGGACAGCCCGGGCCGCTCACCATCATCGACCAGCGCGGCTTGACCCAGTTCCGCAGCGTGTCGGTGTTGATGCCCAACTGCTCACCGACCCGTCCTTCGGGGGTTGGAAGCCTCTATCAATCCCGGGGCGGTTCACCTTCGCTCTCGACGGCACCGACCACCCATCCCACCGCGAGCAGGCACGCATGATCCGCCGTTACATCGCCTGGCGGAACCGGCACGTCATCGACCCCAAGCTCCGCAAGGTCATCAAGCGGGCCTCCACCATCAAGAGGGCGAAGGTTGCCTGACCCGGCACTAGCTCCTGACCGCGTGCCTTCCCAGGCGCGGGGACGATGCAACCGAATCCGAGATGGGACCTTGCGGTGTCGATCGGCTGCGCCATGCGTGCTGGAGGTGGACCTCAGAAGACTCGTGCCCAGTCGGTCCTGATGCTGACGATGGTCCAGCCCCTGATATCCGCCTTCGCGAGCGCCTCCTCGGCTCCGCTGGTGTAGCTGAACTCGCGGTCGGCGTCGTCGTGGCGCACGAGCAGGCGCAGGTGTGGCTTCTCGTGCTGCTGTGTGAAGTCGAGCATGGGAATGTCGCCGTTGGAGTTGCCCGCCGCGAGCACCGGCCGGCGTCCGGTGCGGCTCCAGATGCGCACCGGCTTCTGTTGACCGTCGTCGAGGTAGTCCGCCTCCACCCTGTGAATGATCGTGCCGCCGTCGTCGTCGCCGATGTACTCCAGGGCGGATGCGCTTCCGATCACGCGCTCCCGCGGGATGCCGTAGACCTCCTGGGTGATGGGTCGCATGAAGTCGCGGCCACCGCCCGAGGCGATGTAGGTGGAGAAGCCGTTGTCCTCCAGGTAGCCCAGCAACTCGACCATCGGTGCGTACGTGCACTGCAGATAGCCGCGCCCCAGCGTGGGGTGACTCACGGTCCGGAGGAACTCGCTGGACCTGGCCTCGAACTCCTCGACGTTCATCGCCTGAAAGGCGGCGAGGATGCCGCCCATCAGTGTCCCTACGTTCGTGTCGTTGCCCGCGTAGTGCTCGGCGAGCACCGCGCCGAACCAGGCGTAGTCGTGTTCGTGAGCAGCCTTCCAGGGCTGGCGGTCGCGCAGGTCGGGGTCGACAGTCGTCATCTCGCTCAGCCGCCGGAGGATGAAGTCCATCTGGATCGGCATTGGCTTCTCACACCACAAGGTGCCGTCGTTGTCGAACACCGCGACGCGTT
>JAOPWM010000156.1 GCA_025965695.1 Blastococcus sp. | reverse complement strand
GGTAGTGCAGCACCAACTGGTCGGTCTCGATGGCCTCCGCCAGCTCGGCGGCGACCAGCAGGCCGCGCTGGGCCGCGGACCGCAGCTCGTTGCTGAACGTGCGGACGCCGTTGCGACCGGCGGCCTTTGCGGCGTACATGGCGAGGTCGGCGTCCCGCACCAGGTCGGCGGAACGCACCCCCGTGTCGCGCTCCGCGGCCGTGGCGACGCCGATGCTTGCGGTCAGCCGCGCCACGCGACCGCCGAGGTCGAACGGCCGGTCGAAAGAGGTCTGGAAGCGCCGCGCCAGGGCCTCGGCTCCGTCGGTGTCACAGTCGGGGCAGAGGACGACGAACTCGTCGCCGCCGAGCCGGCCGACCGTGTCGTCGGCACGGGTGCGGCCGGCCAGCCGCTCGGACACCTGCCGCAGGAGGTCGTCGCCCACCTCGTGGCCGAGGGAGTCGTTGACCTCCTTGAAGCCGTCGACGTCGAGGAAGAGCACGGTGACCGCCGACCGACCGGGCCGCTGCAGTTCGGCGTCGATGAGCTCGTGCAGCCGCGCGCGGTTGGGCAGGTCGGTGAGCGGGTCGTGCCGTGCCCGCCACAGGGCGGCGTGCTCGGCTTCGACCCGGGCGGTGATGTCGGTGTGGGTGACGACGACGTGACCGACCTGGTCGACCCTCGACGCCTGCAGGTGGTACCAGCGGGTGCCCGCCGGGTTCGGCAGCGCGTAGTCGGCGGAGACCTGTTGCATCTCACCGCGAGAGAGGGCCCGGACCGCTTCGAGCATCGACTCGGTCGCACCGTCGTTCCGGACGAGGCGCGCCATCGCGAAGTAGTCGCCACCGAGGCCGACCCGGAAGCGCTCGTCGTCCAGGACGTGAGCTGCCTCCCGCCAGACCGAGTTGGTGAGCAGCACGGTGCCGTCGGGAGCAAGCAGCACCGTGGGGGTGGGCAGCGCGTCGAGCACCGCTTCGACGAGGAGGGCGCCAGTGGCCTGGGTGTCGTCGCCGACGCGCACATCGACGGGCAGCGTCGCCGTCGACCGTCGTGTCGTCACGTATCTCCCACCCGTCCTCCGCGCCGCCGTCGGCAGCCGTCGGTCCTCCATCGGCAGCGAAGCACGCGCGCTTGCCTCGCCTGGGGACGGCGTCCCCGCAAATGGTGAGACGCCTCAGGGGGCGCGGGTCTCCTCGACGATCCACCGCAGGTACTCGGAATGACCACCTACCAGCGACAGTGCGATCACACACGGTATGGCGTAGGGGTGCAAATCGCGTGTCCGCTCGACGATCGCGGGCACCAGCGAGCGGCGGGTGTGCAGGGCGACCCGCGCCTCTGCCTCGTCGTGGACGGCACCCTCCCAGCGGTAGACCGAGCGGATCGGACCGGTGACGTGCCCGCAGGCGGCCAGCCGCTCCTCGACCAGCGTCCGGGTGAAACCGGCGAGCCAGTCCGCGTCGGCGGCGGTCACGACGACCTCGCAGCACTCCTCGTCCACCGGCCCATCCTCGTGCGCACCGAATGGAACCGCCGCGCAGCCGGGTAGGGGGTGGACATGACCGACGACATGACGATCAGAGTCGACAGCGACGAGTACGTGCTGCGCCGGGACGGCGACGGCCTCCAGGTGGGTCGCCGCGTCGCGGGTGACGTGGCGTGGCTGGACACCGTGGACCTCGGGCTGCTCCCCGGTCCGGCCCGCGAGGCGCTGGAGCGCGGGGACACCTCGGACGCGGACCTGCTGATCGCCGTCCGTGGGATCGCCCAGGCGGAGGATGAGCGCGGCGGTTGAGTCGCCGGCGGTTACCGGCCGCCTCTGCCGTGTCCGGTCCCCTGTCCGTGCCCGTGCCCGTACCCCTCGCCGTTGCCGTTGCCGTTGCCGTTGCCGTGCGAACCGATCCGGCTCAGCACGTCGTCGAGCCATCCGCCGAGATCGCTGCCGCCCTTCGCCGGATCGGGCAGCTGCGGGAGCGTCGGGGTGGACGTGGGAACCACCGCCGGAGCCGGCGCCGCGGCTGCCGGGACGGGCGGGGGAACCGGCGGGGGGACGACGACCGGCGCGGGTACCGCTGCCTGCGCCAGCGTCCGACCCGAGGGAGCGATCGCGGCCAGCTCGGTGCGCTGCGGGGCTCCCCAGCCGGCCCAGATGGCGGGATCGAGCGCGATCGGGAGGAACTCCACCGCCGGGCGGCGCGGCAGCTGACCGATGAGGGAGCGGCTGACCGTCGATGCCGCGGTCACGTCGCAGGCGGCCACCTGGAGGAAGTTCTTGCCATCCACGCAGGCCATGCGCTCCTCGATCGTCACGGCCATCTCGCGGACGACGACTGCGAAGGCCTGGACGTTCTCCTGGTCGCCGTCCGTGGCACCCAGTCGTGGCAGCGAGGCGCCGAGGGTGTCGACGATCGCCGCGATGGCGGGCTCGAGATCGGCGACGGACAGGTTCCCGGCGCCCGCACCCAGCGGCCAGCGCGCGACGTCCCCGGGCATGAGCAGCTCGTCGCCGCCGGTGACCAGCCGCAGCACCGACGCCGGGGCGCTCCCCCGCTCGTGCACGAGGACCGGCGCGCCCACATCGCCGTCGCGCCGGACCAGCACCGGGACGTCGAGCTCGTTGCGCACCGTCAGGGAGGTGGCATCGACGCAGGCATCGAGGATGAAGCCGTCCGGCACTCCCCCGCGGACTGCATCAGGGGTGCAGAGGTCCGCGACCGGGACGGCCGAGGCGATCGTCGGCTGGGCGCAGACAAGAGCGAGCGTGGCGAGGAGCGCGGTGAGGAACCGCCTCATGCCGGGAAGTCGCAGACGGGCTGGACCTGTTGGCCGACGTCGTCCAGTCCGGTTCTGATCGCCGTCCGGACGGCGTCGGTCAGCAGACCGTCCCCGGCCTTCCGGAGCGCGCCGGCGAGCTGTTCCAGCGACCTTTCGAGTGCGAGGAAGCCGGCGTGGGTGCGGACGTCGTCGAGCACGTCCTGCAGCTCACTGATCGCGGCAGTGAGCGCGAACCTCGCCTCGACGTCCCCGGGGTCGGCGGTCAGGGTGCCGACGGCGACCGGAAGTCCGGTGAGGTGTGTCGAGCCGGCCAGTGCGGCGCAGAAGTCGGGCGCCCCGGACGGGGATGCGTACGAGCGGACAGCGACGTCGGCGCGCTCCACCCGCGGTGCGGCGTCCGCGGTGGCGCAGCCGGCCATGACCGCGAGAAGGGGAATCACCAGGCCCAGGACCGGGAACCTGCGGAAGAGCACCCTCGCAACCTAAGGGTGGGCCGAGAGGGCGGAGGATGATCTTCACCCGACCGGGTGACAGGAAATCGGGTGAACTGCGACCGACGGTGACCTTCGGTTCCGAGATCACCGCCAAGGGGACGCCGGGTCCGATCCCGACCCGCTAGACCTCGGGAACGCCTCGCTCGTTGTTCGTGCGCGCGAATGTCTGCCCACTCAGGCGACCGCAGCCATGGTGATCCCCACCAGGCCGACCACGACTGCCGCCACGAACGCCCGGGTGGCGACATGGTCGGTGGCCGTTGACTTCCCGAAGTATCGGATGCTCGAGCTGACGATCAGCTCGTCGTCTGGCTGACGTTGACCATCCACTGGATACCGAACGGGTCGACGCACATGCCGAACTCGTCGCCCCACACCTGCTTCTCCAGCGGCATCGTCACCGAGCCGCCGTCGGACAGCTTCGCGAACCAGCCGCGCAGGTCGTCGGCGTCGTCCCCACTCAGGCTGATCGAGATGTTGCTGCCCACGGTGCGGTCCATGCCGGCGGGGGTGTCGGAGGCCATCAGCGTGAAGCCGGACGGGGTCTCGAGCTGCGAATGCATGATCTTGTTCTCTTCACCGGGAGCGGCAGCACCCATGTCCCCGTAGGTACTCAGGGTCAAGTCGCCGCCGAACACGTCCCGGTAGAACTCCATCGCCTGACGGGCGTTGTCCGAGAAGCCGATGTAGGGGTTGAGGCGAGAAGTCACCGGAAGCTCCTTCGTGCGCACGAGTACGGGCACGGCCACCGTAGCGAGGAAGCCCCCGAGGTCCGGCGTCCTTTTCGCCTTCGTCAGGCTTCGCGCGTTCAGCCGTCGACGTAGCGGTCGCGTTCGACGACGAACTGGCCGGTGGCGGTGTTGGCGTCGATGAACTCCGGCAGGAACGGGATCCGGACGGTCACCGTGACGCAGACGGAGAACTCCTCCCCCGGCGCCAGCGTCGGCGTGTAACCGCCGGCGGTCTCACAATCGGCGCCGGCAGCCGCGTAGGTCACCCGGGCATCGGTGGCGTCGATCGACTGGTCCTCGACGGCCAGTTGCGCCGCCCGCAGCGCGCGGTCCTGGCCGGTGAGCGGGTCCGGCGCGGTGGCGATCGCCCGGCCCGCCTCGCGCGCCGCGGCGGTCGACGCGAACACCCCGCGCTGCACGGCCGAGAACCCGGCCACGATGTAGATCAGCGGCACGAACACGACCAGCGCGATGAACACGAACTCCACCAGCGCCGAGCCCCGCTCCCCGTCCCCGAGCCGGTGGCGCAGCCAGTTCACGCCGCCTCCTTCACCGCGCGCCCGGTGACCTCCAGCGGAAGGAAGTTCCCGAGCGAGGCCAGCAGCGCCGGCACCGAGCCCGAGCAGCGGACCACGACCAGGGTCAGCCCGCTGCGGTCGATCTCCTCGGCGGACGTGCAGGTCAGCCCCTCCGCCGTCTGCACCGAGGTCGCGTGGGCGACCACCTCCACGGTCCGCTCGGCGCCGATGGCCGAGTCGACGTCGGCGTTGGCCGCATATCGGGCACCGTCCAGCGCGCTGGCCGTCACGACGTTGCGCACGTGCACGTAGACGGCCACCTGCAGCACCGCGAGCAGCAGCATCACGATCAGGATCGAGACCATCACGAAGTCGACGACGGCGCTGCCCCGCTCGCCGTCGTCGGGTGGCCCCTCTGCAGGGACCCGCCGCGAGCGTGCGAGTGGCGGGGGGCAGAGGGGCCCTTCCTCAGCCACCGCTCGTCACGGAGGTGAGCGCGTTCGTCACCGCGTCCACGATCGCCGCCCGGAACGGGACCAGGATGGCCAGCACGAGCGCCGCCGTCATCACCGTGATCATCACCCAGCCCGGGACGTCGCCCCGCTCGGGATCTTCGCCCCGCACCCGGGCCGCCAGAGCGGTCAGTGCCGCGGTCACGAACGCGTATCCGCGCATCGTCGTCCTTCCTGTCGTTCGTCCGCTGCGCTCATCGCGCCAGCGACACGATGCTGATCAGCCCCGGGAACAGGGCGAAGAGAACGGTGACCGGCAGCACCAGGAAGACGACCGGCACCATCATGGCGATCTCCTTGCGACCGCCGGCCTCGAGCAGCCGGCGCTTGCCGGCTTCCCGGACGTCGGCGGCCTGCGCGCGGAGCACCTCGGCCAGCGGGGTGCCGCGCTCGATCGCGACGAGCAGCCCGTCGATGAACCGGGCCAGCGGGTCCAGCGACGTCCGGTCCGCCACCTGCTGCAACGCGTCGACGAGCGGCACACCGGCCCGGGCCCGGCCGAGCGCCGCTCCGAGTTCGCGCGCCAGCTCGCCGCCGGACAGGCGGGTCACCCGGGCGATCGCCGCGGTCGGGCTCTCCCCCGCCGTCACGGCGAGGGCCAGCAACTCGGCCACGACCGGGAACTCGGCGAGCAGGAGCTCCTCCCGCTGCTGCACCTGCTGGGTCAGCCACCAGTCCCGGCCGAGCACGCCGCCGAGCAGACCGGCCAAGCACAGCAGGCCCGCGGACAGCACATTGAGACCGCCTGCCGCCACCGATCCGACCGTCGCCACCAGCGCCGCACCGAGCAGACCGATACCACCCCAGACCACCTGTTCGACCCGGAAGTCCTCGACAGTGACGTCGGTGCCCAGCGCATCCAGCCGACGGCGCACGGCGGCGCGGCCACCGAGCATCCGGTCGACCAGCCGTGCCCCGTCAGCGACTGCGGGACCGAAGACCCGGCGGACCGCGGTGAGCAGCCCCGGCTCGGTGGCGGTGCCCAATAGCCGCGAAGGTGCAGGGGTGTCGTGCACGTAGGGCGCCAGCCGGTCGACCAGCCGCACCGACCGGAACGGCGGCGCATAGCTGACAGAGAGGACCAACCCGACGGCCACGACCAGGCCCAGCAACATCCCCAGGAGCCCGGCATTCACTGCAAGACCCGCACGTCCTCGGGCAGCCGCCCGATCCGCAGCATCAACCGGTAGGCCACGACGCAGACCACGCCGCCGCCCAGCAGGATCGCGGTGCCCAGCGGCGAGTCGTAGGCGGCCAGCGTCGTCGACTGGGTGGCCAGGAGCAGCAGCACGACCCAGGGCGCCGCCACCGCCAGCCGCGCCGCCGAGACCACCCAGCCCTGGTGGGTCTCCAGCTCGGCACGGGCGCGGGCGTCCTCCCGCAGGAACGTCGCCAGCGTGCGCAGCACCCGGCCGAGATCGCTGCCGCCGACCTCGCGGGCCACCCGCAGCGTCTCGACGATGCGGTCGCCGACGGGGTCGGCGAGGTCGTCCTTGAGCCGGTCGAGGCAGGCGCTGAACCGGCCGGTCGAGCGGTACTCGGTGGCGAACCGGGCGAACGGCGCTCGCAGCACCTCCGGCCCGCGACCCGACAGCGCCGAGAGCGCCTCCGGCAGCGACAGACCGGCTCGGACTGCGGAGGCGAGGTTGTCGACGACCTCGGGCCAGACCTCGCGCAGGTCCGCCTTGCGCCTGGCCGCCAGTCGACGCACCTGCGCGTAGGGCAGCGCGAACCCGAACAGGCCGAACACCAGGCTCACGGTGACCGTGCCGGTGGTCAGCAGGACGACGACCAGGACCAGCAGCCCGAGCCCGACCTGCAGGGCGAGCAACTGGGCGGCGTTGATGCCGGTCAGCCCGGCCGCGGACAGCAGTTGCTGACGGCGCCCCGGACGACGGAGCCCCGTGCGCGGCTGCGGCGCCCGCGGCCCGCTGCGCCAGACGAGCAGCAGCCCGATGCCCAGCAGGAGTCCGAGGAACGCCCCGGACTCCGTCATGTCCGGTCCCCCAGCAGGGCGACGAGGTCGAAGCGGAGCGCGGCGAAGCGGTCGGGGTGCGGCGGGTAGCCGTCGGCGCGCACCAGCCGGCCGTCCCGCGTGGTGAAGATGTCGGCGGTCTCGATCACGCCGTTCTCGGCCCGGCCCGGCAGCGCGACGATCTCCCGCACCCGCCGGTGCCCGGAGACGTCGATGCCGACGTGGACGACGAGGTCGACGCTCGAGGCCACCGTGGGGACGACGAACGCCGTCCCGATGTTCTTCCCTGCCAGCAGCGGCAGCGTGCACATCTTCACCACGGCCTCGCGGGCGCTGTTGGCGTGCAACGTGCACATGCCGGGAAGGCCGGAGTTCAGTGCGATCAGCAGGTCGAGGCACTCCTCCTGCCGGACCTCGCCGACGATGATCCGGGAGGGCCGCATCCGCAGCGCCTCCTTCACCAGGCGGCGGAGCGGGATCTCACCGGCGCCCTCGAGGTTGGGCTGCCGGGTCTGCATGGAGACGACGTCGGGCAGCGGCACGCGCAGCTCGAAGACCTCCTCGCAGGTGACCACCCGTTCCCGGGCCGGGATCGCCGCGCAGAGGCAGTTGAGCAGCGTCGTTTTGCCGGCCTGGGTACCGCCAGAGACCAAGATGTTCAGCCCCGAGGCGACCGCCGCCTCCAGGAAGCGGGCCGCCTGGGCGGTGATCGTGCCGAGCGACACGAGCTCGTCGAGGCTGTGCGCCTGCAGGACGAACTTGCGGATGTTGACCGCCATGTGGCGCCGGGTGATGTCCGGGATCACGACATGCAGCCGCGAGCCGTCGGGCATCGTCGCGTCGACGAACGGCGTGCTCATGTCGATCCGCCGTCCCGACGTCCGGAGCATCCGCTCGACCAGGTCGGCCAGCTCGCCGGGCGCGAGGATCGTCGTCGTCAGCTCGCTGCGGCCGCGCTTGGCGATGAACACCCGGCCCGGCTCGTTGATCCAGATCTCCTCGATCTCCGGGTCGTCCAGGTAGCGCTGCAGCGGCCCGAAGCCTGCGACCCGGTCCAGCACGTCGCGGACGACGGATTCCGGATCCCCGATCGGCGGCAGCGCCGAGTTCAGCGACCGCTCGGAGTAGTCGGCGACGACGTCGCGTACCAGCACCCGCACCGGCGCGGGATCGGTGAACGGATCGAGCCCGCGGCGGCGGATGAGCTCGCGGACCTCGCCGTCCACGACATCCAGAGCGGTCGGCACGGCACCCCCGTCAAGCCCGGTCGATCAGTCGACAATCCGGGCCGGACTGTAAGAGAACGGAACAGTCCGCGGGGCTGTGACCAGCCCATCTGTGGACAACGCAACCCTCCGTGACGGGCATGACCACCGGTTCGGGTGAACGCCGTCGGAGAGGAACGCGGCGACCATGAACATGCCGACCACCTCGTGTGTCCGGCCCGCCCCGGGGTAGGCAGCGTCCGACGCCTTGCCGCGGCGCCACCGGACCGTCCTCCGGGGGTTCGACGTGAGTCGTCTCTTGTCGCCGCTGACGTTGCGCGGCACGACCTTCCGCAACCGGGTGTGGGCTGCCCCCATGTGCCAGTACAGCTCCGTGGAGGGCTACCCGAACGACTGGCACCTGGTGCACCTGGGTGGCCTGGCCCGCGGCGGCGCGGGGCTGGTCATGCAGGAGGCCACGTCGGTGACCCCGGACGGCCGGATCACCCCCGCGGACGCCGGCATCTGGGAGGACGCCCAGGCCGACGCGTACGAGCCGATCACCGAGTTCATCCAGGCGCAGGGGGCGGTGCCCGGCATCCAGCTCGCGCATGCCGGTCGCAAGGCCTCGACCGAGCAGCCGTGGGTGGGCGACGGCTACGTCGAGGTCGGGCAGGGTGGGTGGCAGACAGTGGGCCCGTCGCCGGTGCCCTTCGGGGACTGGCCGGCGCCGAAGGAGCTCACCGCCGACGACATCCGCGCGGTGGTACAGGCCTTCGCCGAAGCGGCGGGGCGGGCGCTGGAGGCCGGGTACGGGGTGGCCGAGATCCACGGCGCCCACGGCTACCTGCTGCACCAGTTCCTCTCACCGCTCTCCAACCACCGCACCGACGAGTACGGCGGTGACCTCGAGGGCCGGAGCCGGTTCCTGGTCCACGTGGTGGACGCGGTGCGGGCGGTGTGGCCGGAGGAGCGGCCGCTGTTCGTCCGGTTCTCGGCCACCGACTGGTCACCCGGCGGCTGGGACGTGGAGGAGACGGTGGAGCTGTCCCGGCGACTGGTGTCGCACGGGGTGGACCTGATCGACGTGACCAGCGGCGGACTGGTGCCGGGCGCCCGGATCGAGGTCGAGCCGGGCTACCAGGTGCCCTTCGCGCGGGCGATACGTGAGGGCGCCGGCCTGCCGGTGTCCGCGGTCGGACTGATCGTCGCGCCGGAACAGGCCGACCAGATCCTGGTGAACCAGGCGGCGGACGCGGTGATGCTGGCGCGCGAGCTGCTGCGCAACCCGCACTGGCCGTGGAAGGCGGCGCTGGCCCTCGGAGACGACATGCCCTGGCCACCGCAGTACATCGGTGCCCGCCGTCGCCAGTAGGCGGTTCACAGGCGGGGCTATCCCCCGGGGGTCGGCAGCGCAGGCGGGACGTCGAGGAAGTCCGCCGTGGGGACGAAGAACAGGGTGCCGGTGGCCGCGGTGGAGAAGTCCAGCACCCGGTCGTGTTGGCCCGGTGGCTCGCCGATGAACATCCGCCGCAGCATCAGCTCGATGACGCTCGGGCTGCGGGCGTAGCCGATGAAGTAGGTGCCGAACTCAGCGTGCCCGACGCGGCCGAAGGGCATGTTGTCCCGGACGATCTTCCGCACCGTTCCGTCCGGCTCCTCGATGGTGTTCAGGGCGACGTGGGAGTTCGGGAGCTGGACGGCCTCGGGCAGTTCGATGTCGGTCAGCTTGGTGCGCCCGATCGCCATCTCCTGCTTCTCGGTGGTCAGCGCATTCCACGCGTGCAGGTCGTGCAGGTACTTCTGCACGACCACATAGCTGCTGCCGGCGAAGCGCGGGTCCTCCTGGCCCACGAACACCACGTCGTTGGCGATGTCGCTGTCCGGGTTCTCGGTCCCGTCCACGAACCCCAGCAGGTCCCGCTCGTCGAAGTACTTGAACCCGTACACCTCGTCCTCGACGGTGACCGAGCCCTGGAGCCGGTCCATGATCTGTCCGCCGAGCTCGAAGCACAGGTCGGACTGCTGCGCCCGGAGGTGGATGAGCAGGTCACCGGGGGTCGCGGGCGCCCGATGGCGGGCGCCGGCCACCTCCTGGAAGGGGTGCAGCTCGGCCGGACGCGGCCAGCTGAAAAGCCGGTCCCAGACGTCGGAGCCGATGCCGGCGACGCAGGAGAGCCGTCCCTCGGGATCCCGGAAACCCACACCACGGCGCAATCCGGACAGGTCCGACAGCAGGTCGTGAGTGACCCTCTCGGCCCCCCGGTGGACGCTGAGGACGAGGAACAGGGCCGCCACCGTCGGCGGCCCGATCGCGCCCTGGGAGCCGACCGGCGTGGCGGGTTGCAGCGGCACGGTCATGTCTCGGTCCTCCAGGGACTCGCGCGGGCCTCCCCTATGGTCGGCCCTACCAGCGCACTCCGGGCCGGAAACCGTCGCCCGCTCGAACTGGCGGCGACGCAGCGCATCCGCGGGACCGGGGGCGGTTACTCCCCCGGAGCCGGGGAACAGAGCGGAGGTCCGCCCAGGGCCGGCGGTTCGCCCAGGGTTCGTCCCGGAGGCTCCCCATGGCCGTGATCTCTCCCGAACAACGCACCGAGTGGACCAAGCTCAGCGACCGTCTCACCGGCGAGTACCGGGGTTACGACATCACCGTCGAGGTGCTCGATCCCGAGGTCGGGGACAACCCGATCGTGGATCGGCTGCCGTTCGACAACCTCACGTACGACAACAAGGACGACGTGGCGGTGGTGGCGGCTGCCCGCGACCCCGAGCATGAGGACGTCGCCCTGCGCCACATGGTCCACCACCCGCAGGAGTTCGTCGTCGACCTCATCCCCGAGGGCGCCGCCGTCAAGATCACCGACGACACCGGGACGACGACGCTGGTCAGCCTGCTCCGCCACACGGACCAGGGCGGCCAGGGCTCCTGAGCCCGACCGTTGCCCGCGCGCCCGCGGTCCCTCGACCGCCCGCGGTCCCGTCCCGGTCAGCCGTGCAGCAGCAGGTCGGTCTCCGCGGCCTCGACCAGGCGCTGCAGGTGCAGGCCGTGTTCGATGTCGAGCCGGTGGGACCGTCGGTCGGTCACGGCCTGAGCGAACTCGGCCACCATCTGCTGGTAGGCATCCGGCCCGACGGCGCCGATCGCCTCGACCGCGGCGGTCCCGCGCGGGCCGCCGACCTCGACCACGGCGAGGTCGGTGCCGTCGGTCAGCCCGGCGTAGAGCGAAGCCACCGAGAAGCGGCCCACCTGATGGTCGAGGGCCAGGCCCACCCAGCCGTGCGGATCCCCGTGGGCGTGCATGCCGGCGATCGGCCCCAGCGCGGCTTCCAGCAGATCGAAGAAGTCCGCCCCCTGGTCACGGAGCACCCCGCGTGCCAGCCGCCAGGACGGCGTCGTGGCGCCGCGGGCGTGCGTTCCGGTGAGGAGCCGGCCGGTTCCGCCGACCGGCTCGACGTCCGGCACGTCGGTCTCCAGGAAGTGACGGACGGCGGGAGCGAAGCGCCAGGTCAGCGCGACCATGGTGGGGGCCTTCTCGCCGACAGCGACGGAGGTGAGCTCCTCCGCCCCGGCGATGTCCTCGCCGATCGGTTTCTCCAGCAGCAGGGCGCGGCCGGCCCGGACCGCCCGCGCGGCGTACTCCTGCTGGACCGGCGGAGGCACCGCGAACACGACCGCTGCGCACCGCTCGACCAGGTCCTCGAAGCGCTCGCACGGTGCCGCCCCGTGGCGCTCGGCCAGCCGCTGGACCGGGTCCTTGGACTGCCCCCAGACCGCGACGAGATCAACGTCGGGACACGCGGCCAACGCCGGCGCGAAGACCTCGCCGGCCCGGCGACCCGCGCCGGCCAGGCCGACGGCTACTGCCACGGCCCGACGATAGATCCCGGCGGGTGCGCGATCCGGTGTCGGCGGCCCAATACGGCAGACCTGCCGATGCCAGTTCTCATCCCCGTATCCGCCACCCGCACGTCCCCGAGGAGCGACCGCCATGACCGCACCCACCATCCGCGCCGTGTCCCTTCCCGACGGGAGCACCGTCCCGGCCCTGGGCATGGGCACCTGGTACCTGGGCGAGAACCCGGACCAGCACGACATCCAGCTGTCCGCTCTGCGCACCGGCATCGAGGTCGGCCTGACGCTGATCGACACCGCCGAGATGTACGGCGACGGGGCAGCGGAGGAGCTCGTCGGCAAGGCGATCGCAGGCAGGCGGGACAGCGTCTTCCTGGTCAGCAAGGTGTTGCCCAGCCACGCCACGCTCGCGGGCACGCCGAAGGCCTGCCGGGACAGCCTGCGGCGGCTGGGCACCGATCATCTCGACATGTACCTGCTGCACTGGCGGGGGACGGCGCCCCTGGCGCAGACGGTGGAGGCCTTCGAGGAGCTGGTGCAGGCCGGGTTGATCCGCTGCTGGGGTGTGAGCAACTTCGACGTCCTCGACCTGGTCGAGCTCGTCGCCGTCCCCGGTGGGACCCGGTTCCAGACCGATCAGGTCCTCTACAACCTGGGCCGGCGCGGAACGGAGTACGACCTTCTTCCGTGGCTGCGTGAGACCGGCACACCGCTGATGGCGTACTCCCCCGTCGACCACGGCAGTTTGCTCGAGCACCCGGCCATCCGGGACATGGCCGGCGCCAAGGGAGTGACCCCGGCCCAGCTGGCGATCGCCTGGGTGCTGCGGTTACCCGACGTGTTCGCCGTCGCGAAGGCCTCTACTCGTGCGCACGTGATCGAGAACAGCGCCGCGATGGAGATCAGCTTCAGCCCTGCAGAGCTCGATCAGCTGGACCGGATCCTCCCGCCGCCGTTCAGCAAGGTGCCGCTCGAGGTCCTGTGATCCGTCGCAGCGGACCTGTTACAGCGCGCCGTGCCCCGGCCCGGACACGTCGCCGCCGACCCGGCCCGACTTCTCCGGCAGAACCCGGATGGTGGTGCCGCAGTCCAGGCAGGTCTCGAAGCGCCTGACCCGGTGGCTCGGGTCGGTGCGGAACCGGTCCCGGAAACGCTTCACCGGGCGGGTCTCGACGGCGACGGCGCAGCCGCCGCAGGCATGACAGGGATGGTCGACTTCACCGAGCACTTCACGTATGCGTGCAGACACCTCTCTCACGGTCCCTGCTACGGCGGGCCGTGACACCGTGACGTTCGCCACGCCACACAACGTGACAGGGAGCGGGGTGCAGTAGGGCTTGTCCGGTTCTTCCGGCCGCCGCTACGGTCCGCAGCATGAGCCACCACGCCGACGGCTGGCACCAGCCGCTTCGCCATCTGCGCGCCGCCGACCTCACCGCCGACACCGGCCAGACACCCGGCATGACGCGCCTCGAGGCCGTCTCCGCCCGGACCGTCGGGTCACAGCGCGTATGGATGGGCCAGGCGCAGGTAGGTCCTCGGACGGCGTCCGGCGACCATCACCACGGCGATTCCGAGACGGCCATCTACGTGGTCTCCGGTCACCCGGTGTTCGTCTTCGCCGAGGACGGCGAAGAGGTCCGGCTGGAGGCCGCCCCGGGCGACTACGTGTTCGTCCCGCCCTTCACGCCGCACCGCGAGGAGAACCCCGCCGACGAGGACGCCGTCGTCGTCCTCGCGCGCAGCAGCCAGGAGGCCATCGTCGTCAACCTCCCCGGTCTCATGAGCCCCGCGGCACCGGCCGGCTGACCCACCGCACGGACATCCAGCCACCAGGACAGTTTCCACTGATCACGTCCACCACGCGGGGCTGCCCATCGCCGCCGGAGGGGCGCACATGTTGTCACCGCGCAGGCCCCGCCATCATCGCGTCCGGCGCGACAGGCTCTTCTTCCGGGAGACGCCCCAACCGTCCCGGCCGGGCGTAGCGTCCCGCACACGGAGCCGTCCGGGTTCCCGATGAGGGAGCACACACCATGGGTGACAAGTCGCCGAAACAGTCCATGACGAAGAAGGCCGCCGGGAAGTCGATCAAGGAGAAGCGGCTCGACAAGAAGGCGAAGGCCGACCACACGTCGCAGATGGAGACCGTGGTCCACAGCAAGAAGCACTGACCGCGACCCCCGCCGGTGTGCGGTTCCGGCCGCGCCGGAACCGCACAGCCGCGATCGAGGTGTCAGCCCCTCGTCACCACGCGGTCCACGAGGACCGACAGCACCGGCGCCAGGAACTGCGCGTAGTCGATCGTCAGATGGTTGTCGTCGCGGAACACGAGCTCGTTGCCGACGACCACCGGGCACCGCGTGGCCGTGCAGAAGAGGTCGGTGAGAGCGGCGTACTGGCCGCCACCGGCGGCGACGGCCGCCGCCTCGGCCCCGACGCCGGCGTCGTCGATGCCGACCGCCCGCTCCGGCGCGCATGCCGGGGCAGAATCCAGGTGGTCGGACAAGCAGGCCGGCACGTTGCCGTGCGGATCGGGCACCGGCCCCAGCACGAGGACGACGGCACCGGTCGCCCGCAGTGATTCCACCGCCCGGGTCAGGCCGGCCAGCCATTCAGGGCCGTACACCGTGAAGCCGTAGTCGGCCGTGTATCGCCGGGCCAGGTCCACGACGATCAGCTGGGGCCGCTCCGCGAGCAGCCGGTCGAGGACCTGCGTGCGCCACTGGCCGCACTCGGTGTAGTCCCGCCCGAGGTAGGGGCTGTAGGTGGGCAGGTCGAACATCGGGCAGAGGACCTTGGCCATCGTCTCCAGCCGCCAGTGCTGCACGGCCGCAACCTGCTCCAGCCCCGGTTGCCACATCGCCGCGTGGGAGTCGCCGACCAACGCCATCGTCCGGGTCGCCGCGAGGTCGCCCGAGGCGCACTCGTCCTGACCGGTTCCCAGCCACGACCGCACGCAGCCGTTGATGAACACCGGCGGCTTGGCCGTGGGCGCGTCGGCCAGGGACGGCGTCAGGTTCGACGGCAACGCCTGCGCGTCGGCCGCGGCCGCGACGACCGCCTGCACCTGCGCGGTGTCGGTCTGGACGGCGGCCTCCCGCGGGTCGGTCACCGGCGTGCTCGGTGGATCCGCCACCTCGATCGTGGGCTCGGACGCGGCAGCGCCCTGCCCGACCGGTTCGGGCACCACCGTCAGGAAGACCAGACCGGCCGCCGCTCCGGCGGCCGTCACACCACCACCCAGGAACAGGCTACGGCCGGCCGACCGGTGCAGCGGTGCCGCGAACCGGATGGGGTTCTCCACGAACCGCAGGGTGAGCCCTGCCAGCGCGAGCGCCAGGACCGCCGTCGCCAGCCGGCCGCCCAGCCCCAGCGAACCGCCGACGAGGCGCGGGGCCAGCAGCAGCACCGGCCAGTGCCAGAGATACCAGGAGTAGGACAGCCGGCCGATCGCCCGCAGGGGCGGGACGGCGAGCACGGTCCCGGTACCCCAGCGGGGGGCCGCGCATCCCCCGGCCAGGACGAGCGCCGTACCCACCACCGGCAGCAGCGCAGCCGTCCCCGGGTAGGCGGTCGACCCGCCCAGGCGGAGGCAGCCGACGACGATCAGACCGAGACCGGTCCAGCCGGCAGCGGCGGCCGGCCATGACGGCAGGCGGCGCCACCGGCCGGCGGTGAGGGCAACGAACCCACCGACCGCCAGTTCCCATGCCCGGGAGGGCAGCGAGAAGAACGCCCAGGAGGGGAGGGTCGCCGTCCAGAGGTAGGAAAGCGCGAAGGAGCCGGCCGCGACCGGTCCGAGCACCGCCGCCAACGGCACCACCGACCGGTCTGTCGGTGCGTCGTCACCGCGTCCGCGCCGACGGAACGCCACCCACGCGGTGAGGATCAGCAACGCGGGCCAGATCAGGTAGAACTGCTCCTCCACGCCCAGCGACCAGTAGTGCTGGACGGGCGAAGGAGGACTGTCGGCGGCCAGGTAGTCGGTTCCCTGGACGGCGAACCGGTAGTTGCCCGCGTAGAGCGCGCCGGCCACCACGTCTCCCAGGACGGCGCGTGCCTGCAGCGGGGGAAGCAGCCAGGCCGACGCCGCGGCCGTGACGAGCAAGACGGCGATCCCGGCCGGCAGGAGCCGCCGGGCGCGCGCGCCGTAGAACCTCGCCAGCCACACCGTCCCGGTGGCCTGGGCCTCCCGCCACAGCATCCCCGTGATGAGGAACCCGGAGACCACGAAGAAGACGTCCACTCCCACGAAGCCGCCGGGCAGCCAGGGCACCCCGGCGTGGAAGAGCACGACCGCAAGGACCGCGACGGCGCGCAGCCCTTCGATGTCGAGGCGGAAGCCCGTTCGCCGGTCCCTCTCCCGCACCCGGAAAGCGTACGAAGGGACGCCGGTCCGCGGCGGTCATCCGCGCGCGGACAGCACCGCGTCGATCAGGTGGGGGCCGGGCTCGGCCAGCGCATGCCGGAGCTGGTCGGCCAGTTCCTCGGCCGTCGTCGCCCGGGTCGCCGGGACGCCCATGCCGGTGGCCAGCGCGACGAAGTCCAGACCCGGTCCGCCGAGGTCGAGCAGCTGCCCGGCCCGCTTCCCGTCGCTCGCCGCCCCGACCCGCGACAGCTCGTGCTGCAGGATCGCGTACGCGCCGTTGTCGCAGATGATCGTCGTGATGTCGGCCTGCTCCCGGGCGTAGGACCACAGCGCCGAGATCGTGTACATCGCGCTGCCGTCGGCCTGGATCCCGATGACCGGCCGGTCGGGGCACGCGATCGCCGCACCGAGCGCCAGGGGCAACCCGTCACCGATCGCCCCGCCGGTCAGGCACAGCCAGTCGTGCCGCGGTGCGCCCGAGGTCAGCTCCGTGAGTCCCACGCCGGACGTGAGCGCCTCGTCGACGAGGATGGCGTTCTCGGGCAGGAGCGCACCGACGACCGCCGACATCGCGCGTGGCGTCAGCTCCCCGGTCGGCAGCTCCGGCCGCGACGCCTCCATCACGTCCGGGGTCGCATCCGGCGCGGCGGCCTCCGCAAGGGCCTGCAGCGCAGCGACGCCGTCCTCCCCCGGGGCGCTCAGCACGTGCACCGTGCACCCCTCGGGCACCGGGTGGCCGGGCACATCCGGATAGCCGAAGAAGTGCACCGGTCGCTGAGCCCCGGCGAGGACCAGGTGCCTCGTCCCCTCCAGCGCGGCGATCGCCATCTCCGGCGGATAGGGCAGCCGCATGACGTCGGGCAGACCGGCGCCGCGCGTCGTCCGGGGAGGGAAGGTCTCCGACATCAGGCGCGCCCCGGTGCCGGCGGCCACCTGCGCCGCGGCGAGCTGACCGTCGGCGTCCATCACGTCGCCGCCGAGGAACAGCACGGTCGGCTCACCGAGGGCGAGGACCGCGGCGACGTCCTCGACCACTGACGGCGCAACCCGCGGGGCGGGCCGCACGGGCAGCGGCGCGGCCGGCTCGGCGCCGTCGTCCCATGACACGTCGGCGGGGAGGATCAGCGTCGAGATCGACCCGGGCGCCGACGACGCGGCGGCGACCGCCTCGACCGCGTCACCCGCGACGTCGGCCGGCGCCAGTGAGCGCCGCACCCAGCCGGAGAAGGTCCCGGCGACGGAGTCGATGTCGGACTCCAGGGGCGCGTCCAGCCGCTTGTGCGAGCGCGCATGGTCGCCGACGACATTGACCAGGGGCGTGCGACCACGTCGGGCGTTGTGCAGGTTGGCCAGCCCGTTGCCCATCCCCGGGCCCAGATGCAGCAGCGTCGCAGCCGGTCGGCCGGCCATCCGCGCGTAGCCGTCGGCCGCACCCGTGGCCACGCCCTCGAAGAGCGCGAGCACCGCCCGCATGTCGGGGACGTCGTCCAACGCGGCGACGAAGTGCATCTCGGAGGTGCCGGGGTTCGCGAAGCAGACGTCGACGCCTGCGTCGACCAGCGTGCGGATGAGTGCCTGCGCCCCGTTCATCGGCGTCAGCTCACCGTCTGCACGTCGTAGTGCGTCATGACCGCCCCACCACTGGCGAAGGTCGGCACGTCGCCGGCCGCCGCCTGGCCCTCCGGGGAGGCGAACGCCGCACCCATCGCCTGCTCGGAGTCGAAGTCCAGTTCCGCCACGAGGTAGGGCGCCGGCTGCGCGGGGTCGACGGGCTGCGCGTGCCCGATGGTGAACCGCACGAGTCCGGGCATCTTCCGCGCCAGCGGAACATGAACGTCCCGGTAGTGGTCGTCGAATGCCTCGGGGTCGGTCGGCTGTCCGTAGCTGACCACGAGCCTGTGCACCATCGCGAACCCCCAGACCTCCAGGGCGCCTCTGCCCGGGAACGTTCCCCAGCCAACCATCGATGAGGGGCCGACCGCTCGCTCAGCCGCCGGCCAGGACCCCGCGACACGACCGGTAGGACATCGCCGACCAGCGCGAGAGCGAACCCACCGACAGCCAGGAACCGACCGAACCCATCGACAGGGCCGATCCGATGGTCGCCACCGGGGGCGACGGCGCGGCACCACGTTCCTTCGTCGTCGCCGCCCTCCTCCGCCCGTCGGCTCAGAAGGTGAGCACGAGCCGTCCCCGGACCCCGCCGCGCTCGAGCAGCTCATGAGCCTCGCCCGCCTTCGCCGCGGGGAACGTCTGCGCCACCCGCAGCGTCAGGACGCCGTCCTCGGCCTGCTGCCGCAGCCGGTCCAGCGCGGCACGGTCCTGCGCCACCCTGCGCACCAGCGTGGGGAACACCCGCAGGCCGCGCGAGCCGTCGCCGCGATAGCCGCGCACGGTGGCCACCGCCCCGCCGTCCTTCACCGCCGGCAGCACGAGCGCGTCCTGCACCGAGCCGTCGGCGAGCCCGTCGACGCCCTCGGGGAAGTGCTCGCGGATCCGGTCGGCGACGTCGTCCCCCCGGGGGACGACGACGTCGGCACCGAGCTCACGCACCAGCGCCTCGTCGGACTCCGAGGCATCGGCGACGACGGTCAGCCCGTCGGCCTTGGCCAGCTGGACGACGTAGCCGCCGAACGCGCCCGCCGCACCGGTCACCGCCAGGACCTGGCCCGGCTGCAGTGCCATGAGGTCGAGGGCCAGCCGCGCGGTGAGGCCGTTCATCGGCAGGGTGGACGCGGCGACGGCGTCGGTTCCCGCAGGGACACGGACGACCGAGTCGCCGGGCAGGACGAGGTTCTCCCGGTAGCCGCCGTGCGCTCCCGACGGGATGACGATGCCCATCACGGCGTTCCCCGGCGCCACGTGGTCCACACCCTCACCGACCTCGAGGACGACACCGGCGGCGTCCATCCCCGGCACCCACGGCGGCTGTTTGACCGGGTCGCGCCCGGCGTAGGCGCCGGAGCGGGCGTACGTGTCGGTCGGGTTCACCGTTGCCGCGGCCACCCTCAGCCGCACCTCGCCCGGGCCCAACGGCTCGTCGGGGACGTCCACGAGATGCAGGGCCTCGGGTCCACCGAACTCGGTCACTCCAGCTGCGCGCATGTCTCTGGGTAGCACGGAGCCGCGCGCCCTGCCGACCCGGTACTCACAGGTGACATCCAGGCGGTTACGGGCGGCAGCCCAGCTCGGCGCCCGATGTTGATCTCCATGACCGCTCTCCTGCCCGGCACGTCGGGCCGTGTCGGGGCAGCCCGCACGCCGCGACCGGTTCTCGACGTCGTCGTCCCCGTGCACAACGAGGAGACTGACCTCGAGCCGTGCCTGCGCCGCCTGCACGCGCACCTGAGCGAGCTGCCCTATCCGTTCCGCATCACGGTCGCCGAGAACGCGAGCACCGACGCGACGGGGGCGGTGGCCGCGCGGGTCGCCGCCGAACTCCCCGGTGTCGATGTGCTGGTGCTCCCGGAACCCGGCCGCGGACGGGCCCTGCGGACGGCCTGGCTGCACTCGGACGCCCCCGTGCTCGTCTACATGGACGTCGACCTCTCCACCGACCTCGCCGCCCTGCTCCCGCTGGTCGCGCCGCTGATCAGCGGGCACTCCGACCTGGCGATCGGTACCCGGCTGTCCCCCTCGTCGCGGGTGGTCCGCGGCCTGAAGCGGGAGGTCATCTCCCGTGGCTACAACCTGCTGCTGCGCCGCACGCTCGCGACGTCGTTGTCCGACGCCCAGTGCGGCTTCAAGGCCATCCGGGGGGACGTCGCCCAGCGGCTGCTGCCGCTCGTCGAGGACGCCGGCTGGTTCTTCGACACCGAACTCCTGGTGCTCGCCGAGCGCGCCGGACTCCGGATCCACGAGGTGCCAGTCGACTGGATCGACGACCCCGACAGCCGCGTGGACATCGTCGCCACGGCCCGGGCCGACCTTGCGGGGATCGCCCGGATGCTGCGCGCCTTCGCCACCGGCCGGCTGCCCGTCGCCGAACTGCGGGCCCAGATCGGCCGGCAGCCACTGCCCGACCCCGTCCCGGGTGTGCCGGCGGCCCTCGTGTCCCAGTTGCTCCGCTTCGCGGTCGTGGGCGTGCTCTCCACGCTCGCCTACCTCGCGATCTTCGTGCTGCTCCGCGGCTCGGTCGGCGCCCAGTCGGCGAACCTGGCCGCGCTGCTGCTGACCGCCGTGGCCAACACCGCGGCCAACCGCCGACTGACCTTCGGCATCCGCGGCGGCGTGGGCGCGGTCCGCGCGCAGCTCCAGGGGCTGGTCGTCTTCGCCCTCGGGCTGGCGCTGACCAGCGGCACGCTGTGGGGCCTGCACGCGGTCACCACGCCGTCCCGCACCGCGGAGGTGGCGCTCCTCCTGGTCGCCAACGCGGCCGCGACACTGCTGCGTTTCGTGCTCTTCCGCGGCTGGGTCTTCCACCCCCGCACCCGCTCGACGACCGCCGATGGCGTGCCTGCCGCCGAGATGGAGACCACCCGATGACCACCACCGTGCCGACGGAGTCCACGCCCGCGGCTCCCATGCCGGCCGCCCCGTCGCGGCCGTCGCTGATGCGCCGACTGGTCCAGGGCGACGGGACCGATCCCATGTGGGTGCGCCCGGCCCTGCTCGCGCTGCTCGCCGGCACCGGCGTCCTCTACCTCTGGGACCTCGCGGCCTCCGGCTGGGCCAATGCCTTCTACTCGGCGGCGGTGCAGGCGGGCTCGTCGAACTGGGAGGCGTTCTTCTACGGATCCTCGGACGCGGCCAACTCCATCACCGTGGACAAGCCGCCCGCGTCGCTGTGGGTGATGGACCTCTCGGTCCGGCTGTTCGGCCTCTCGTCGTGGTCGATCCTGGTGCCGGAGGTCCTCATGGGGGTCGCGACCGTCGGCATCCTGTACCTGGCGGTCCGCCGGGTGGTCGGGCCCGGGGCGGCCCTGCTGGCCGGGACGGCGATGGCCCTGACGCCGGTCGCCGTGCTGATGTTCCGCTTCAACAACCCCGACGCGCTGCTGGTGCTGCTGCTGACGCTGGCCGGGTACGCGTTCACCCGCGCGACGGAGAAGGCGAGCGGCCGATGGCTGGCGCTGGTCGGCGTCCTGATCGGGCTCGGGTTCCTCACCAAGATGCTGCAGGCCCTGCTGGTCGTGCCGGCGTTCGCGCTGGTGTACCTGATCGCAGCGCCGACGACGGTGCGCCGGCGGCTGCTGCACCTCGTCGGCGCCGGTCTGGCGATGGTGGCCACCGCCGGCTGGTGGGTCGCGGTCGTCGAACTGGTGCCCACGTCCTGGCGGCCCTACATCGGTGGATCGCAGACGAACTCGGTCTGGGAGCTGATCTGGGGCTACAACGGGCTCGGCCGGCTGACCGGCAACGAAACCGGCAGCGTCGGAGGCGGGGCCGGCTGGGGTGCGACCGGCCTGGGCCGGATGTTCGAGGCCGAGGCCGGCGGCCAGATCGCCTGGCTGCTGCCGGCGGCGCTGGTCCTGCTGGTGGGTGGCCTGGTCGCCGTCGGCCGTGCACGGCGCACCGATGTGCGCAGGGCCGCGCTACTGCTCTGGGGCGGCTGGCTGATCGTCACCGCTCTGGTCTTCAGCCTGATGGCCGGCATCTTCCACGCGTACTACACGGTGGCCCTGGCCCCGGCGATCGCCGGCGTCGTGGGCATCGGCGGCGGCCTGCTCTGGCAGCACCGGACGGCGGTCTGGGCCCGGTTGCTGCTCGCCGTCGCGCTCGCCGGCACCGCCGTGTGGTCATCCGTGCTGCTCGCGCGCTCGACGGACTTCGTCCCCTGGCTGCGCGGGCTGATCCTGATCGCCGGTGTGCTCGCGGCGGTCGGCCTGCTGGTCGTCCACCGCGTCGGACGCGGGCTCGTCGCCGCCGTGCTGGCGGTCGGTGTCGTCGCCGGGCTCGGCGGGCCCACGGCGTACGCACTGCAGACCGTGAGCACGCCGCACACCGGGGCGATCGCCACCGCCGGTCCGACGGTCGCCGGGGCCAATGGCTTCGGTGGACGGCCCGGAGGCGGGGCCGTCCGCGGCGGACCAGGTGCGCCGCCGACCGGCTTCGGTGGTCGGGGTGGGCCTCCTGCCGGCTTCGGTGGGGGCGGCTTCCCCGGTGGAGGGGCACCCGGCGGCACCGCCACCCGTGGCGCCGGGGGTGGGCTGGGCGGCCTGCTCGGCGCCGGCACGGTCAGAAGCGCCGTCACCGCGGCGCTCGAGAAGAACGCGTCGTCCTACACCTGGGTGGCGGCGACCATCGGTGCGAACAACGCCGCCGGGTACCAGCTGGCCACGCAGCTGCCGGTCATGCCGATCGGCGGGTTCAACGGCAGCGACCCGTCACCGACGCTGGCGCAGTTCCAGGCCGACGTCGCGAGCGGCCAGATCCACTGGTTCATCGGTGGGGCCAGGGAGATGGGCAGCGCGGGCGGGAGCAACGCCTCGTCGTCGATCGCCGGCTGGGTGGCGTCGCACTACACCGCGCAGACGATCGGCGGCGTGACGATGTACGACCTGAGCAGCCGGGTGGGCTGACCGCACCGGACTTTCAGGGAATGCGTCCGAGACGCCCGCGGAGGTAGCCCCGCCCCCCGACAGCGGGATCCTGGGTGAGGCTGTCGCCCGACAGCACCACTCCAACACCAGGCCTCCCGTTCCAGCGGCGCAGGCCTGCCGCAGACGGAGGCATCGTGGGCGTCTCGACCTCACCCACCCCGCACGGACGGGCGATGGTCCCGGTCCTGGCCGGGCTCACCGCGATCGGCCCGGCGACCTCGGACATCTATCTGCCCGCCTTCCCCCAGATGGCCCGCGACCTGGCGGCCAGTGCCAGCGAGATCCAGCTGACGCTGACCGCGAGCTTCATCGGACTGGGTGTGGGGCAGCTGCTGGTCGGTCCGCTCAGTGACCGCTACGGGCGGAAGCCGCCCCTGGTCATCGGCATGACCCTGTTCTGCCTCTCCTCACTGCTCTGCGCCCTGGCGCCGTCGGCAGAGGTGCTGCTCGTCTGCCGGGTGGTGCAGGGGCTCTCGGGCTCCGCGGGTCTGGTCATCTCGCGGGCCGTCGTCCGCGACCTCTACTCGGGGGTGGCGTTCACCCGCTTCTTCGCCCGGCTCATGCTCGTCTTCGGCGTCGCCCCGATCGTGGCCCCGCTGATCGGGACAGGCCTGCTGAAGCTGGGCGACTGGCGGACCGTGTTCCTGGCCCTGACCGTCTTCGGGGCGCTCCTGCTGCTCTCGGTCGTCTTCTTCTTCCGCGAGACGCTGCCGGCTGACCGGCGGACGCGCGGCGGCCTCGCGGCGACCGGACGCACCATGGGCGCACTGTTGGGCGAGCGGGACTTCCTGGCCTACGCCGTCGGCAGCGCGCTGGCCTTCGCCGCGATGTTCAGCTACATCGGTGGCTTCTCGTTCGTCGCGCAGGAGGTGCACGGCACCTCGAGCACCGTCTTCGCCATCCTGTTCGGCGTCAACGCGGCCGGGTTCATCGGAGCCGGTCAGGTCGCGGCCCGGCTGGCCGAACGGGTGCCGCAGCGGCGACTGGTCCTGATCGGCTCGGCCCTCCAGGCAGTCGGCGGCGTCCTGCTCGCCGCCCTCGTGCTGCTCGACCCGCCCGGCGGTGGCGGCCCCGGTCTGGTCGGCGTCGAGATCGCCCTCTTCCTCGTGGTGGCCGCGCTGGGCCTGCTCGTCCCGTCGGCGACGGCGCTCGCGCTCGCCGACCACCACGCCGTCGCCGGCACCGCCGCCGCGGTGATGGGAACGATCCAGCTGATCGTCGGGGCCCTGGCGGCACCGCTGGTCGGCCTCGGCGGCAGCGGCACCGCCGTGCCCCTGGGCATCGTCGTCGCCGTCCTGACCGTCGGCGGGCTCGCCGCGTTGAGCCGGAGCTCGAACGCGGCGGTCCCGACGACGGCCAAGGACGAGGTCGTCGCCCCGCCCGCGTGAGGGTCAGCGCTTGAGCGCGTACTCCTTGAGCAGGCCACGGCTGATGATCGTCTTCTGGATCTCGCTGGTGCCCTCGCCGATGAGCAGGAACGGCGCCTCACGCATGAGCCGCTCGATCTCGTACTCCTTGGAGTAGCCGTAGCCGCCGTGGATCCGGAAGGACTGGGTGGTGACCTCGGCGCAGTACTCGCTGGCGATCAGCTTGGCCATGCCGGCCTCGACGTCGTTGCGCGAGCCTGCGTCCTTCAGCCGGGCGGCCCGCACCATCATCGTGTGGGAGGCCTCCACCTTGGTCGCCATCTCGGCCAGCTGGAAGGCGATCGCCTGGTGCTGGGCGATCGGCTTGCCGAACGTCTCCCGCTGCTGGGCGTACTGGATGGCCAGCTCGAAGGCCCGGATCGAGATGCCGCAGGCGCGGGCGGCGACGTTGACCCGGCCCACCTCGACGCCGTCCATCATCTGCGAGAAGCCGCGGCCCGGCGTCCCGCCGAGGATGTCCGAGGCCTTGGCCTGGTAGCCGTCGAACACCAGTTCGGTGGTGTCGACGCCCTTGTAGCCCATCTTCTCGATCTTGCCCGGGATGGTGATCCCCGGGACGACCTCCCCGAAGCCGGCGGGCTTCTCGATGAGGAAGGTCGTCAGGTTCTGGTGGGCCTTCTCGGCACCCTCGTCGGTGCGTACCAGAGCGGCGACGAGAGTGGAGCTGCCACCGTTGGTCAGCCACATCTTCTGGCCGTCGATGACGTAGTCGCCGTCGTCCTGACGGGTGGCCTTGGTACGGATGCCCGCGACGTCGGACCCGAGCCCCGGCTCCGACATGGAGAACGCCCCGCGCACCTCGCCGGTGGCCATGCGCGGCAGGAAACGCTCCTTCTGCTCCTGCGTGCCGTGCTGGATGAGCATGTAGGCGACGATGAAGTGGGTGTTGATGACGCCCGAGACACTCATCCAGCCGCGGGCGATCTCCTCGACCACCAGCGCGTAGGTCAGCAGCGACTCGCCGAGACCGCCGTACTCCTCGGGGATCATGAGGCCGAAGATCCCGAGCTCCTTGAGCCCGTCGACGAACTACTGCGGGTAGATGACGCCGTGCTCGAGCTCCTGCGCGTACGGGATGATCACCCGGTCGACGAAGGTCCTGACCGTCGACAGGATCTCCTGCTGGATGTCGGTCAGATCGGCGGTCTGGGCAAGGCGCGTCATGGATCTCCTCCGGGACTCCGGTGTCCGTAGTTACCCGTCAGTATGGGCCACCGCGGGTCGGCGTCCGCGGTGTGCCTGCTCACCCCCGGTCGGGCGACACGGGCGCTCCGGTCGGAGGACAGCCGCGCGCCGGAACCGGCAGCCTCCTGTGATCGTGGTGGAGTACGCCCTGACCGGCGACCGCTGGACGGGAAGGACCCCATGAGCACGAGCGACGAGAACCTGTACCGGGGCGACCCCCCGGCGGCGCCACCACCGCCCGGTCCCCCGGCCTACGGCCCGCCGCCCGGTTACCCCGCGGCCCCCGGGTACGGCCCACCGCCCGGGTACGGGCAGCCGACCTACCCCGCCCCGCCCGGCTACGGCCCGCCGCCGGGGTTTCCGCCGGCCTACAGGCGGCCGACCAACACGATGGCCATCCTCGCGCTGGTGATGGCGTTCGTGTTCGCACCGGCCGGGCTGATCCTTGGCATCCTCGCGCGCAAGCAGATCCGCCAGACCGGCGAGGACGGCGACGGTCTGGCACTGGCCGGGATCATCGTGGGCGGCATTGCCACAGCGTTCTTCGTGCTGGTGATCGTCTTCTGGATCATCGCGTTCGCCTCGCTCTCCAGCGGGTCGTTCGCCCCCTGATCCCGCTCCACCACGCCGACGCGGCGGCGCCCCGGGACATCGGGGGAGCCGCCGCGTCGTCGTCTGCTCGTGGCCCGCTCCTTGCGTCCCCGAGCGTGCGACGGCCCCGGAGGGGTCCTTTCTCACTCCTCCGGCGGGGTGAAGGACGACGTCCGGTCCATGCCTGCGGCCCGGCCCTTGCCCGCGATGACCAGGGCCATCTTGCGGCTGGCCTCATCGATCATCTCGTCGCCGAGCATCGCCGAGCCCTTCTTGCCACCGGCCTCCGACGTCGCCCAGTCGTAGGCGTCGAGGATCAGCTCGGCGTGGTCGTAGTCCTCCTGCGACGGCGCGTAGATCTCGTTGGC
>JAOPWM010000147.1 GCA_025965695.1 Blastococcus sp. | reverse complement strand
CTGTCCCGCATCGCCGCGGCCAGCGAGGCCTCCACGATCGTCTTCGCCGGCGTGCACTTCATGGCCGAGACGGCCAAGATCCTGGCCCCGGAGAAGACGGTTCTCGTACCGGACGCGAACGCCGGGTGCTCGTTGGCCGACACGATCACCGCCGACCAGCTGCGCGCCTGGAAGGCCGAGCACCCCGGCGCCGTCGTCGTCTCCTACGTGAACACGACGGCGGAGGTGAAGGCGGAGACCGACATCTGCTGCACGTCGTCCAACGCCGTCGAGGTCGTCGAATCCGTGCCTGCCGACCGCGAGATCCTGTTCCTCCCCGATCAGTTCCTCGGCGCCCACGTCCAACGGGTCACGGGGCGCACCAACATGCGCATCTGGATGGGCGAGTGCCACGTGCACGCGGGCATCTCCCCCACCGACCTGCGGCAGAGCGTCGAGAACGCTCCGGACGCCGAACTGCTCGTGCACCCCGAGTGCGGCTGTGCCACCAGCGCGCTCTGGATGGTCTCCGACGGGCAGCTTCCCACCGAGCGGGTGCACGTGCTCTCCACCGGCGGAATGCTCGACCAGGCCCGGCGGACGACGGCGAAGCGGGTGCTGGTCGCCACCGAGATCGGCATGCTGCACCAGCTCCGCCAGGCCAACCCGGTCACGGACTTCCAGCCGGTCAACTCCCGCGCGGCCTGCCCGTACATGAAGATGTCGACCCCCGAGAAGTTGCTGCGGGCCCTGCGCGAGGGCCGCGACGAGGTCACCGTCGACCCTGACATCGCCGCCCGCGCCCGCGCCGCGGTCGAGGCGATGGTCGCGATCGGCACGCCGTCCCCGGTCGGTGAGTGAGCGTGCCCACGAGCCTGATCCCGGCACTTCCCCTCCCGGCACCGGGGTGGACCCGGACCACCGACGTCGTCGTCGTGGGTAGCGGCGCGGCCGGGCTGATGGCCGCGGTCGCGCTGGCGGACGCCGGGCGCGCGGTCACCGTCGTCACCAAGGGGGCGCTCGGCGACGGGAGCACCCGCTGGGCGCAGGGCGGCCTGGCCGCCGTCCTCGGTCCGGACGACGTCGCCGAACTGCACGTGCAGGACACGCTCGTCGCCGGTGCCGGGCTCTGCGACGAGGCCGCCGTCCGCGTGCTCGTCGACGAGGCGCCGGCCGCGATCGCCGTCCTGCAGGAGCTCGGTGCCCGTCTGGACCTCGACGTCCACGGCCGTCCCGCGCTCACCCGCGAGGGCGGTCACCGCCGCGACCGGATCGTGCACGCGGGCGGCGACGCCAGCGGCGCGGAGGTCACCCGCTCGCTCGCCGGCGCCCTGCGCGCCCGCGGCATCGAGGTGCTCCAGAACACCGTCGCGCTCGACGCGCTGCGCGCCTCCGACGGCCGCGTCGTCGGCCTCCGGGTCGCCCGCATCGGGGACGACGGATCGCTGGTCGACGCCGGTGACCTGCACGCCCGGGCCACGGTGCTCGCCACCGGCGGCTACGGCCAGGTCTACGCCGCGACCTCGAACCCCGCGGGCGCCACCGGCGACGGGCTGGCACTCGCGCTGCGGGCCGGCGCCGAGGTCGCCGACGTGGAGATGGTGCAGTTCCACCCGACCGTGCTCTGGACCGGCCCGGGGGCGGCAGGCCAGCAGGCGCTGATCTCGGAGGCGGTGCGCGGCGAGGGCGCCGTCCTCGTCGACGTCGGCGGACGCCGGATCATGCGGGGCGCGCACCCGCTGGCCGACCTCGCGCCGCGCGACGTCGTCTCGGCCACCATCGCCGCCCACCTCCGCGCGACGGGCCAGGAGCACGTACTGCTCGACGCGACAGCGCTCGGCAGCGAGCACCTGCGCCGCCGCTTTCCCGGCATCCTGCGCGCCTGCCGCGACGCCGGATTCGACCTCGCCCGTGAGCCCGTCCCGGTCACGCCGGCCGCGCACTACTCCTGCGGCGGGGTGGTCGCCGACCTGCACGGACGCACGAGCGTCGCCGGTCTCTTCGCCGTCGGCGAGGTCGCCTGCACCGGCGTCCAGGGGGCGAACCGGCTGGCGTCGAACTCGATCACCGAGGGCCTCGTCGCGGCCCGCCGGTGCGCCACGCTGCTCGCCGGGGAGCTGCCCGCCGTCACGGAACCGGTCGCGGCACTCTCGGGTGACGCGATCGACCCGAATGCACGAACGGCGATCACCTCGGCCACCACCCGGGACGCCGGGGTCCTCCGAGACGGCGAGGGGCTGGCGCGCCTCGCGGCCGTGCTCGCCGCCGTCCCCCGGCTCACTGCCCGCCGCCCCCTCGACCTGGCCGCGGTCGAGACGACCGCCCTGCACACGGCCGCCACCCTGCTCGCCACCGCGGCCGCGAGCCGCCCGGAGAGCCGCGGCTGCCACCGCCGCTCCGACGCGCCCCTCACCCATCCGGAATGGCAGGTCCGCCTGGTGCACGGGCTCGACGGCGCCGGACAGTTGCGCACCCGCACCGTGCCCGTTCGCACCCTCGACCTGGTCGTCGCATGACCGGCGGACTGCGCCCCGACATCGCCGCGGCGCTGCAGAAGGGCGGTCTCGATCCGGCCGAGGTCGAGCGGGTGGTGCGCCGCGCCCTGGCGGAGGACCTCGCCCTCGGCCCCGACGTCACCACGCTGTCCACGGTGGCCGAGGACGCCCGGGCCACCGGTGACGTCATCCCCCGGACGTCGGGAGTGCTGGCCGGGGTCGCGGTCGCTGCCGCCGTGTTCGACCTGGTCGGCGGCCCGGAGGTCGAGCTCGTCCTGCACGCCGACGACGGGTCCGCCACCGAGCCCGGGCGGGCCGTCCTCACCGTGAGCGGGCCGACGCGGGCCCTGCTGACCGGCGAGCGCACAGCGCTGAACCTGATCGGCCACCTCTCCGGGGTGGCCTCGCTCACCCGCCGGTGGGTCGACGCCGTGGCCGGTACGGGCGCCGCCATCCGCGACACCCGTAAGACCACCCCTGGCCTGCGGGCGCTGGAGAAGTACGCCGTCCGGTGCGGGGGCGGGGTGAACCACCGCATGGCCCTCGGCGACGCGGCCCTGGTCAAGGACAACCACGTCGCCGCGGCGGGCGGGATCGCCGCGGCCGTCGCGGCCGTCCGATCACACGTGCCCGAGGTCCCGCTGGAGGTCGAGTGCGACACCCTCGATCAGGTGCGGGAGGCCATCGACGGCGGAGTGGAGCTGGTGCTGCTGGACAACTTCTCGATGGACGACACCCGGACGGCGGTCGCACTCGCGCGGCCGTCCGGGGTGCGCCTGGAGGCCAGCGGCGGTCTCGACCTCGCCCGGGCGCACGACGTCGCCGCGACCGGCGTGGACTACCTGGCGGTCGGCGCGCTCACTCACAGCGCGCCGGTGCTCGATCTCGGCTTCGACCTACGCGGCTGAGTCGTCCGGTGGCGCCGCCGGGTGCAGGTCGAGCACGAGCAGGACGATCACTGCCATGACCGCGGACGCGGCCGGCGCGATACCGAAGACGATCAGCAGCCGGGTGCGCCGCGACCTGCCCAGCGACCGCTCGGTGGACTCGGTGGGCCTGCGGTCGAGGATCGAGCGCTTCGGGGGTCATTCTCGCCCTTCGGGGGGCCTGCAGCACTCCGGGAGCGCGCGGAACACCCCGACAGCGCCGGGCGTGACGACCTCGCCGTCGGTGCGAGCGCTCGATCACAACGAGGTGACCGTCGCGATCTCACGCGGAGCGCTGCTCCGGCGGGGCCCAGCCGATCGCCGGGGCGACGTACCGCACGATGTTCTCCAGCAGACGGGCGTTGTACTCGACGCCGAGCATGTTCGGCACGGTGATCAGCAGGGTGTCAGCCGCCTGGACGGCAACGTCCTTGGCGAGCTCGTCGGCCAGCCGGTCGGGCTCCCCGACGTAGCTCTTTCCGAATCGTGCCCGCACGCCCTCGAGGATGCCCACCTGGTCGTCGTCGGACCGCTTCCCGAAGTACTGCCGGTCGAGGTCGGTGACGACCGGCATGACGCTGCGGCTCACCGACACCCGCGGTTCGCGCTCCCAACCGGCTTCGGTCCAGGCGGCCCGGAAGCGGGCGATCTGCTCGGCCTGCAGCTCGTCGAACGGCACCCCGGTGTCCTCCACCAGCAGGGTCGAGCTCATCAGGTTCATGCCCTGCCGCGCCGTCCACTCTGCGGTGGCCCGCGTGCCCGAGCCCCACCAGATGCGGTCGGCGAGGCCCGGCGACTGCGGCTGGATCGCCAGCCGCCCGGAGGCACCGCCGGTCATCTTCGGGTCGGCGTCGACAACGGTCTGCCCCCGGACCGCAGCAAGGAGCAGCAGCGCCTTCTGCCGGGCGACCTCGGAGTCGCTGCTGCCCTCGGGCGGCACGTAGCCGAACGCCTCGGACCCGCGGAGCGCCGTCTCCGGCGATCCCCGGCTGACCCCGAGCTGCAGCCGCCCGTCACTGAGGAGGTCCGTCGCCGCGGCCTCCTCGGCCATGTACAGCGGATTCTCGTAGCCCATGTCGATGACGCCCGTGCCGATCTCGATCCTGCTGGTGCGCGCGGCCATGGCGGCCAGCAGCGGGAACGGCGAGGCAAGCTGCCGGGCGAAGTGGTGCACGCGCACGTAGGCGCCCTCCACACCGAGCTCCTCGGCGGCCACCGCCAGCTCGACGCTCTGCATCAGGGCATCCCGCGCCGTCCGCACCTGCGACCCGGGGATGGGCTGCCAGTGCCCGAAGGACAGGAACCCGATCCGCTTCTCCACCGCACTCACCTCTCGCTCGCGTGCACGTGGCAGCGCCGCCGATGGGCGCGCTGTTCCCTGGACGCCCGACCGCCCCCTACCCGGGAGGATGTGCCGGTTCGAGGCAGCCGCCTTGGCAGAAGACGCCCGTCACGGACCGATACTTCACGCAGGGTGACGGCACGAACACGACTCTCCGTGAGGCAGGTTCCGTCACTTCCCGTCGTGCATGCGTGACCCTGTGCTCGTGAGCCTTTCCGCCTCCGAGGTGCCCCGGACCCCCGTCGGGACGCCCGGCGCCTCCGTCGGGCAGCGAATGCGGGCCATCGACACCCTCCTCGCCGACCGCGGCCAGCTGTTCCAGGCACTCTTCCTCTCCGCACCCATCCCCAAGGCCCTCGTCGACCTCGACGGTCACGTCCTGGTCGCGAACCCGATGATGTGCGCCCTGACAGGGAGGACGGCGGAGGAACTGGCCGGCCGCCACGTCGACCTGCTCGCCCATCCCGACGACCCGCCGGTCGGTGACCTCGGCCTGGACGCCGACCAGGGAGAGCACCTGGACCCGAATCTCCTGCTCGACGGCGAGCGGCGACTGCGCCGCTCCGACGGCACCGAGCTGTGGGCGATCCAGTCCCACGAGATCGTCCGCCACAACAACGGCGAGCCGCAGTTCGTCGTCCTCTCCCTGGTCGACGTCACCGACCGTCGCCGGGCCGAGGACGACCTGGTCCGCCGCGCATTCACCGACCCGCTCACCGGGCTGCCCAACCGCCGCGCCCTCACCGACCGGCTCCGCCACGCCGTCGCGCTGTCCCGCCGCCGCGGACTGCAGGTCGGGCTGGTGCACCTGAACATCGACCGGTTCAAGGCCGTCAACGAGGCCCTCGGCCACGAGGCCGGCGACATGCTGCTCAGCCAGGTCGCCGACCGGCTCCGCTGGAGCACCCGGGTCGAGGACACCGCCGTCCGCCTCGGAGCCGACGAGTTCCTCGTCGTCGCGGAGGACGTGGAAGACCTGGACGGGCTGCGGGCCCTCGCCGACCGGCTGCTCAGCGTCCTCGACGAGCCCTTCCTGGTGCACGAGCGGGAGATCACGCTGTCGGCCAGCGTGGGCCTCACGCTCGGCTCGGACATGACCCCCGACGACCTCCTGCGGCAGGCGCAGAGCGCCCTCACCCGGGCCAAGGCCGACGGCAGCCGGGCCCGCATCGAGGTGCACGAGGGTGCGCTCGTCCACGGCGACGTCGACGCCCTGCAGCTGGAGACGGACCTCAAGCACGCGCTGGAGAACGAGGAGCTGCGGCTCTTCTACCAGCCGATCGTCCAGCTGCGGGACGAGACGCTGCTCGGGTACGAGGCCCTGGTCCGCTGGCAGCACCCCACCCGCGGGCTGCTGCCTCCGGCCGCCATCCACTCGGCCGCCGAGGACAACCGGCTCTCCTCCAAGCTGGGCGCCTGGGTGCTGCACCGCGCCTGCACCGACGCGGCCGCCTGGCCCGAGGACCTCCGGGTGCACGTCAACATCTCCGCCCGCCACCTCGCCGAGGACGGGTTCAGCGAGCTCGTCGCCGCCGCGCTCGAGGAGTCCGGCTTGGCACCCGGACGCCTCGAGCTGGAGATCACCGAGTCGACGGCGCTGTTCGCCGCCGAGGCCACGCTGCACTCGGTGGCCGTCGTCACCGACGCGGGCGTCACTCTCGCGCTCGACGACTTCGGCACCGGCTACTCGGCGATCACCGCGCTGCACCGGCTGCCGATCCACACCGTCAAGATCGACCGCTCGTTCGTGGCCGACGTCGTCACCGAGCCCGCCACGGCCGCCCTCGTCCAGGGGCTGCTGCAGCTGGGCCGGGGCATGGGCCTGCAGGTCATCGCCGAAGGCATCGAGGACCTCGACCAGGCCGCCTGGCTGCTCGACCACGGCTGCGCGATGGCCCAGGGTTACGCGTTCGGCCGGCCCGCGCCCCTGCCGAGCCCGGCCGAGGTGCTCATGGGGGAGCTGCTGGACGCACCTGCCGAGATCGTGGCCGGCGAGCTGATGGATGATCCGCTGCCTCCGCAACAGATTCCGGCGCCGCGCCTCGTCGACCCCCAGCTGCTCGCGGACGGCGACGACGACACCGGGCGCCTGACCGGTGAGTTCGTCATGACGGGCGACTCGACCGGCGAGCTGTTCGACGAGCTCGCCGACGACCCCGACGAGGACTGATCTCCCCTCCGAAGTTGATCATCGCCTCCGTGCACGGGACACCGGGAGACGCGCCGGGCGGCCGAGCACGCGGACGATGATCAACTGCAAGCGTGTGAACGTGGCGTAAGAAGCACGTCTCCGGGGCGCAGGAAATCGCCGGCCCGGGCGAGGATGTGCGGATGCGCATCGACGTCGCCGCCACGCTGACGATCTGGTCCCCCACCCCGGCGACCGCGCTGCTGCAGGTCGCCGTCGCCGACCCGGTCGCCGAGCAGCTGACCGTGCTCTCCGGAGGGGCGCCCGTCGAGGCCGAGGAGTTCGACGCCGAGGGCGCCCGCGTGCACCGGCTGCGGCTGAACGAGGGTGACACCACGATCACCTACTCCGCCTCCGCGCAGACCGGCGGGGCCCCGCGCAAGGTCACCCCGGCGGAGTGGGCGGTGGCCGTCCGGCCCAGCCGGTACTGCCCGTCGGACCAGCTGGAGGGCTTCGCAACCACTGAGTTCGACCGCGACATGCCGCGCGCCGACCTGGTCGCCGCGGTCGCCGACTGGGTGCACCGGCGGCTGATCTACACCTTCGGGGCGAGCCGCCCGGTCGACACCGCCGTCGACACCCTGCTGGCCGGGCAGGGCGTGTGCCGGGACTACGCGCACCTGACCATCACCTTGCTGCGGGCGCTGGAGATTCCCGCGCGGCTCGTGGCGGTCTACGCGCCCGGGCTGTCGCCGATGGACTTCCACGCCGTCGTCGAGGCCGACATCGACGGCACCTGGTGCGTCGTGGACTCGACGCGGCTGGCCCCGGCGAGTTCGCTGGTCCGGATCTGCTCCGGCCGCGACGCCGCCGACACCGCGTTCCTGTCGTTGTTCGGCCGGATCGCGGAGTTCCGCACGATGAACGTCACGGCGACGACGGCCGGCCCCCTGCCGCTGCCGGACGACGCTCCGTTCCCCCTGCCCTGACGCCCGTTCAGCCGGGGTTCGACGCCCCGTCGCCGAGCCGGCGGCGCAGGCTCTCGGGCACCAGCTCCACGAGTTCCTGCGGCAGCAGCGGGAGGTCCAGCAGGGAGAGCTTGACCCGGCTGCGGTCGGCCGCCCGCGAGCCCTCGATGCGCACGAGCCGCCCGGCATCGGGACGCCAGTCGACCTCCAGCACCTCGCCGGCCTCGAGCCGGCCGGTCAGCACGCCGTCGAGCTCGAAGGCCGGACGGCCGCCGGTCAGCTCCAGGCGCAGCGGCTCGTTCGGCCCGAGCAGGACGCTGCGGGCGATGCCGTTCAGCGGTGCGGACGGCGTCACGAGGATGCCCTCCGCGCCCGGGCTGACCACCGGTCCACCGGCCGCGTAGCTGTAGGCCGTCGACCCCATCGGCGTGGCGAGGATGAGCGCGTCGCAGCGGTAGTGCCCGTACCGGCGGCCGGCGACCGACAGCGTCGCCTCGACCATCCCTTCCCCCGGCACCCGCGCGACGACGGCGTCGTTGAACGCGAGGCTCTCGCCGCCGGTGTGCCGCACGACCAGGCAGCCGCGCATCTCCACCGTCGATCCGCCTTCGGCCATGGCGCTCAGGGCCCGGTCGAGCTCGGCGCCCTCGACCTCGGCGAGGAAACCCAGGTTGCCGAAGTTCACCCCCAGCACCGGCACCGGGCGCGCGCTGACCAGGCGCATCGCACCGAGCAGAGTGCCGTCACCGCCGAGCGCGATGATCCCGTCACAGCTGCCGGCGAGGTCGTCGACGGCCACCGGGATCAGCCCGCTCACGCCCAGCCGGGTGACGTCGTCGGACGAAGCGACCAGCTCGACCCCGTGCGACGACGTCCACGCCAGGACCTGACCCACGGCCGGGGAGCAGTCGCGGCGGGGGTGCAGGACCAGCCCGATCCGCGTCATGCGCTGCACGGGGTCACCCCCGGTAGGTCTCGAGAAGGCGTAGCCAGATCTCGTTCATCGTTGGGTAGGCCGGAACGGCGTGCCAGAGCCGGCTGATCGGCACCTCGCCGACGACGGCGATCGTCGCGGCCTGCAGCATCTCGGCGACGGCCGGCCCGATGAAGGTCATCCCGAGCAGCACCTCCCGCTCGGTGTCGACCACCGCGATGGCCGTCCCCGTGTAGCCGTCGGCGAACAGCGAGGCGCCGGACACCTTGCCGATCGGGTACTCCACGACCCGGTGCGGGAGACCGGCCTTCTCCGCCTCCGCGACCGTTCGCCCGACACTGGCGACCTGTGGGCATGTGAACACCACGGACGGCGTCGCGACATGGTCGGCGGTGGCCACGAAGGGCGACCAGTCCGCGGTGGAGACCTCCTGGCCGCGGGTCCGGGCGACGATCGCCGCCCCGGCCTGGCGGGCCTGGTACTTGCCCATGTGCGTGAGCAGCTTGCGGCCGTTGACGTCGCCGACGCCGTAGAGCCACGGGATCCCGTTGACCTGGAGCGTGTCGTCCACCTCGAGGTACTTCCCGGGCTCCAGGCCGACGGTGTCCACGCCGATGTCGGTGGTCCGGGCCCGGCGGCCGGTGGCGACCAGCACCTCGTCGCCCCGGAGCTCACCGTCCTCCGTCGTCAGCACGACCTCGTCGTCCTCCCGGCGGGCGGCCGTGACGCCGACGCCGAGCCGGACGTCGACCCCGAGCTCGCGCAGGGACGCCGCCACCGCCTCGCCGGCGGCCGGTTCCAGCGGGGGCAGCAGCCGCTCGCCCTGTTCGACGAGGGTCACCGCCGTGCCCAGCCCGCGCCACGCGGTGGCGAGTTCGCAGCCCACGACCCCGCCGCCGATGATCAGCAGCCGGCCGGGCACCTCCTTGGCGCTGGTCGCCTCGCGCGGCGTCCAGGGGTGGATGTCGCGGAGCCCGTCGATGGGTGGGACGGCGGCGGACGAGCCGGTGCAGACCGCCACCGCATGGCGGGCGGTCAGCCGGGTCTCGGTGCCATCGGCGGCGGTGACGACGACGCCTCGCTCGCCGTCGATCCGGCCGGTGCCGCGGAGCAGGTCGATGCCCGCACCCTCGACCCACGTCACCTGCCCGGAGTCGTCCCAGTGGGAGGTGAACGTGTCCCGCCGGGCGAGGGTCGCGTCGACGTCCTGCTCGCCGGTGACCGCCTGCGCGGCGCCGTCGACGGCACGGGCCTCGGCGAGCACCTCCGTGCCCCGCAGCAGCGCCTTGCTCGGCATGCACGCCCAGTAGGAGCACTCACCCCCCACGAGCTCGCTCTCCACGAGGACGGCGCTCAGGCCGCCCCGGACGGCGATGTCGGCGACGTTTTCCCCCGTCGAGCCGGCGCCGAGGACGACGACGTCATAGGTCTGCTCTCCTGCGCTGCTCACCCGCACCATCCTGCCGTGTGGTCGACTGGCCGCCATGCCGGTCGACCGCCCCCAGTTCGTCGCCGCCCTGGGCCAGTACGCGACCGGGGTGTGCCTGCTGACCGTGCGCGACGGCATCGACGACGTCGGGACGACGGTCAGCTCGGTCATGAGCGTGTCCGCATCGCCGCCGCTGGTCGCGGTCGGACTCGCCGCCGACGGTTATCCGGCCGAGGTCCTGGAGGAGGTCGGCCGCTGCGGGCTGACCGTCCTAGCGGCCGAGCACGCGATCGTCGCCCGCCGGTTCGCCTCGGCCGGCCGGCCCAGCGCGCGCCATCTGCTGGAGTCGGTTCCCTGGTCGCGGGCGCCGAGCAGCGAGGCCATCGTGCTCGACGGCGGCCTGGCCGCCCTCGACTGCAGGCTCGACCGGCTCATCGAGGCCGGCGACCACGTGCTCGCGCTGCTCGAGATCCAGGACGTCCTCTCCGTCGACGGGAGCGCACCGCCCCTGGTGCGGCTGCGTGGGCGCTACGTGGACGAGGAGGGCCGACCCGCACGCCGGACCTGACCGAGTCGCCACGCGTTCAACCCGTCCAAAGGTCGGCGTTCAGGCAGATCATCGCCGTGTGTCACATCCGCGACCCCGGCGGTGCTCTGCAGGTGTGGACGTCGCATCGCCCTCCGCCTGGGCATTGACCACCGGTCTGTCCCCGGTCCAGGCCGTGCGCACGACGGCAGCGGGACCGGCCGACCGGAAGGACGTCGCCCTGTCGACCTCCCCGACCCGGCCGGCCGCCCGGCCCGACCTGGAGCCGGTGTTCCGGGCGGACTACGCCCGCGTCGTCGCCGTCGCCGCCCGTGTGCTCGGTTCCCGGGACCAGGCCGAGGACGTCGCCCAGGAGGTGTTCCTGGCCTTCGGCCGCTCCTCCGTACCCGCCGCCGAGGCCGGCGGCTGGCTGTCGGTCGCCGCGGCCCACACCGCGCTCAACCTGCTCCGCTCGGCCCGGCGCCGCGCCGCCCGCGAGCAGGCCGTCGGCGGTGATCCGGCGATCGCCCCGGACGTCGCCGACGCCGTGATCACCAGCGAGGAACGGCACCGGGTGCGCGGTGCCCTCGCCCGACTGCCGCGCAAACAGGCGGTCGCCCTGGTCCTCCGGCACAGCGGCCTGAGCTACGCCGAGGTCGCGGCCGCCCTCGGCATGTCCCCCGGCAGCGTCGGCACCACCGTGCGCCGCGCCGAGTCCGCCCTGCGCAAGGAGTTGAACCGTCATGCGTCATCCGAGTGAAGGCCTGCTCCGCCGGCTCGTCGACGAACCTGCCGGCGTCGCCGACGCCGATCGTGCCCACGTCGCCGGCTGTGCGATGTGCCTGTCCGGCGTGGACCGGGCGCGCACCGACGCCATGGCCACCGGCGCGGCCCTGACTGCACCGCAGATCGACCGCCCCGCCGTCGACGCGGCCTGGAATCGGCTCACGACGGCAGCCACGGCGGCCGGAAGGGGCTCCGCGGCCGCGTCGCCCCGCGCCGGTCGCGTGCGGTCGGCGC
>JAOPWM010000132.1 GCA_025965695.1 Blastococcus sp. | reverse complement strand
ACGCCGCCGGCAATCTGGCCGAGGACTTCGCGCCGCCGCCCGGTGGGTTCATCGACCGCCGCGCGCACACCGTGCTCACCGAGGCCGTCGACCTGCTCGGCCGCATCGCCGACCACCCCGAGGGCCTGATCCAGGCCATCGCCGACGGCACGTTCGGCATCACCAAGCGGCCGGCCGACGGCGGCAAGGGTCTGGACGGCGTCGTCGAGCTCGGCCCCGACGCCTACAACCCGGCTCTCGAACTGCTCCAGCCGGAGGTGGCCCGTGCCTGACGGATCGATCGTCCGTCCCTACGGCGACACGACCGGCGACGGGATGGTGCAGACGTCGTTCACGCTGCCCGTGCCGATGGGCCCGAAGGCCGAGGGCGCGGCGCTGCAGCTGACCGCCAAGATGGGCATCGAGCCGGCGATGGTCGTGCACAGCCATGCCATCGACAGCGGCTACACGTTCTTCGTCGTCTACGGCAGCGTCCGCCACCTGGTCGACCTCGACGAGGTGCACGTCGAGGAACGCGCCTACCCGCTGCTGTCCTCCTCGGAGGTCAACAGTGCGATCAAGGGGCGGCTGCACCGCGAGCTCGTCGTCCTGGGCGCCTGCATCGGCACCGACGCGCACACCGTGGGCATCGACGCGATCCTCAACGTCAAGGGCTTCGCGGGGGAGAAGGGCCTGGAGTACTACCGGGAGATGGCCGTGACGAATCTCGGCGCCCAGGTCACCGTCCCCGACCTGGTGGCCCGCGCCCGGGCCGATCGCGCCGATGCCGTGCTCGTCTCGCAGGTCGTCACCCAGAAGGACGCCCACCTGCGCAACACCCGTGAGCTCGCCGCAGCGTTCCGCGAGGCAATGGGGGAGGACCGCCCGCTGCTGGTCGTCGGCGGCCCGCGCTTCGACCCCGCGATGGCCGTCGACCTCGGCGTCGACAAGGTCTTCGGCCGGGGGACGACGCCCGGCGAGGTCGCCAGCTACCTCGTGCACGCCCTGGTCACTTCTCCCGCCGGGCCAGCCCCTCGGAAGGAGCCCGCATGACCAGCCCCGACCCCCGGCTGGGCCTCACCGTCACTCACCGCCGGTACGTGCCGTACGCGCACGCCCACTACGGCGGCTCGCTGCTCGACGGCGCCTACACCCTGGGCCTGTTCGGGGACGTCGCCACCGAGGTGGCCATCCGGATGGACGGTGACGAGGGACTGCTGGCCGGATACTCCGAGGTGCGTTTCCTCGGCCCGGTCCGGGCCGGCGACGTGCTGGAGGCGACCGCCGAGGTGGTCCGCATCGGCCGCCGGAGCCGCGAGCTGCGCTGCTCCGCGCGCGTCGTGGCGCGTGCGGAGCCCGAGCGGGGCCCGTCGGCGGCGCGCGCGCTCGAGCCGCCGGTGACGGTCGTGGAGGCCACCGCGACGCTGGTCGTGCCGGCTTCCGACTGAGCGGGCGGATGTAACGATCGGGTCACAGTCCCTCCCGCAGTCACCGCCGGTACCCAGGTGGGTGCGGCGGGTTCTTACAGTCGCTGCAGTTCCAGACCGGGAGCACCGGAACGTGCTGTCCGGGCGGATTCGTGCGGCCCCCCGGCCGACACGGAGGCGGTGCCACGCGCGCCGTCCCGTGACCTGCCGGGCCGAGGGGGCGGCGCGGCCCCCGGAGGGTGCGCACCGGCGAGACCGGCGGAGCCCGCCCGATGTCCGCGCCATCAGACAACGGTCGCGCCGCTCGCCACCAGCGACCGGCCGCCCGGCCCGAAGATGCGGATTCCGAGCGGAGCGACCGCCGGGGCCGACCCCGGACGGGGGGACATCCGCGCCACGTCCGAAGGCAGGCCGATCGTCGACCAGCCTCTGGGACGGGCGGGATGCGATGCTGGGTCAGGACCGCGGCAGTGCTGCGGCGGTCCCGACCCCGCCCGTCCGGCGCGGGGAGGCATCCCGGGACCTGCGGGTGAGACACCCAGCAGGCCCGGGGCGGTTCCCGGGAGGCAGTGCGTGCCGGCAGGTACAGGCGGCCCGGTGACCGGTACGCTCCCGCGGCCGGCCGACCCGGCGACATCGCAGTCTCGCCAGACGGCCCGGCGATTGCCGTGGCGGACCCTGCTGGTCGCTGCCGGAGGATTCGTCCTCGTCCTCGCGTTCCCCGGCTACGACCTGCCTGCCCTCGCCGTGCTGGGCCCCGCCGCGCTCGCCCTGGCCGTGCGCGGGCAGCGCACGCGGTCCGGCCTCTGGCTCGGGTTCGTCTTCGGGCTCACCTTCTTCGTCCCCCTGCTCTCCTGGACCGGCACGTACGTCGGACCCTTCCCCTGGCTTGCGCTCGCCGTCTGGGAGGCAGTGCACCTCGCCGTGCTCGGCGGCGCCACCGCGCTGACCTCGCGGCTGCCGCTGTGGCCGCTCTGGGCGGCAGCGCTCTGGGTCGGCGACGAGGCCCTCCGCGGTCGCTTCGTCCTGGACGGCTTCCCGTGGGGCCGCCTCGGATTCAGTCAGACCGAAGGGCCGCTGCTGTCCCTGGCCGCATACGGCGGGGTCCCGCTGGTGACCTTCGCCGTCGCGCTCACCGGCGCGCTGCTGGCCGCCGCGGCGCTCGCCCTGCACCGGGCCTGGCTCACCGCCGACGATGCGGGGGAGCGGGGGCCGGCCCTCCGAGCAGGTGTCGCGACGGTGGTCGCTGTCCTGGCGGTCCCGCTCGTCGGCGCGCTCGCCTGGCTCCCGCTCCCGGGCCCCTCGCTGACCGCGGACGGCCCCAGGTCGACCGTGGCGGTGATCCAGGGCAATGTGCCGCGAGCCGGGCTGGACTTCAACGCCCAACGCCGTGCGGTCCTGGACAACCACGTGCAGCGGACGCTCGCGCTCGCCCAGGACGTGGCCGCCGGCCGTCAGCTGCAGCCGGACCTGGTGATCTGGCCGGAGAACAGCTCCGACATCGACCCGTACACCAACGCCGACGCGGCGCGTGAGATCGACCGTGCCGTCCGAGCGATCGAGGCACCGATCCTGGTCGGCGCCGTCGTCGACGGGCCGGGGGACAAGGTCAGCAATACGGCGATCGTCTGGGATCCCGCCGACGGGCCGGGTGACACCTACGTGAAACGGCACCCGGTTCCGCTGGCCGAGTACGTGCCGGCCCGCAGCTTCTTCCGGTTCTTCAGCGAGAAGGTCGACCTGGTCCGGCGCGACTTCGTCGCCGGGGACGAGGTGGGGGTCCTCGACGTCGGCGGTGCCCGGCTCGGTGACCTCATCTGCTTCGAAATCGCCTACGACGGGCTGGTCGGTGACGTGGTGGACGGCGGCGCCGGGATGATCGTCGTCCAGACCAACAACGCAACCATCGGGTTCACCGACGAGAGCGCCCAGCAGTTGGCCATGAGCCGGCTGCGCGCCGTCGAGTTCGGCCGCACCGTGGCCGTGGCCGCCACGAGCGGGATCTCCGCGATCGTGGCCCCGGACGGCACGAT
>JAOPWM010000126.1 GCA_025965695.1 Blastococcus sp. | reverse complement strand
CGACCTGGCGCGCGCCCGGCTGGCGGCCTGGCGGTCGGTGTTCGGTCCCGGGCAGCTCGTCCTGGAGGTCGTGCACCACCGCGGCCAGGGCGACCGGTCCCGGGCGCAGGCGATGCTGCGGTTCGCCGCCGAGACCGGGGTGCCGGCGGTGCTCACCAACGCGGTGCGCTACGTCGACGCCCTCGACGCACCCACCGCCGACGTGCTGGACGCCGCGCGCCGGCTGGTGCCGCTGGGCCAGCGGCACGTCGACCGGCGCACCGCCGAGGGTTACCTGAAGTCGGGCAAGGAGATGACCGACCTCGCCGAGGAGCTGGCCGGCCCCGACCGGGACGCCGCCCGGCGGCTGCTGGCCACCACCGCCCGGGTCGCCGAGCAGTGCGCCGTCGACGTGCGCGCGGACCTGGGCATCGGCTCGGTCCGCTATCCCGAGCTGGACGTCGTCACCACGGCGGCCGAACGGGGGATGGGTCCCTCGGCGGTGCTGCGGGCGCGCTGCGAGGCGGGGTTCGGCCGCCGGGCGATGACGCCGTCGGCCGCGGTGCGGGAGCGGCTGGACGACGAGCTGGCGGTCATCGCCCAACTCGGCTACCCCTCCTACTTCCTCACCGTCGCCGACGTGGTGGCGCTGATCAAGGAGCTGCGGGTGCGGGCGGCGGCCCGCGGGTCCGGTGCCGGCAGCCTGGTCACCTACCTGCTGGGCATCTCCGACGTCGACCCGCTCCGCTACGGCCTGCTGATGGAGCGCTTCCTCTCCCCGCTGCGCCACCAGTTGCCCGACATCGACATCGACGTGGAATCCGCCCGGCGCATGGAGGTCTACGACGCGGTGATCGACCGCTTCGGCGCCGACCGGGTCAGCTGCATCTCGATGATGGACACCTACCGGGTCCGGCACGCCATCCGCGACGTGGGCGCCGCGCTCGGCCTGCCGCCCGCGGAGATCGACGCCGTCGCCAAGGCCTTCCCGCACATCCGGGCCAACCAGGTGCACGCCGCACTCAAGGACCTGCCGGAGCTGCGGGCCAGCCGGCTCGGCTCGCGGCGCGGCGGTGGCACCGGTGATCTCGACCTGCTCTTCGACCTCGTCTCCCGGCTCGACGGGTTGCCGCGGCACATCGCGTTGCACCCGTGCGGGGTACTGCTCTCCGACGCCACGCTGCTGGACCGCACGCCGGTGGAGAACAGCTACCTCGGCTATCCGATGAGCCAGTTCGACAAGGACGATGTCGAGGAGCTCGGCCTGCTCAAGCTCGACCTGCTGGGCATCCGGATGCAGTCGGCGATCGCGCACGCCCTCGACGAGGTGGTCCGGGTCGACGGCGAGACCGTCGACATCGACGCCGTGCCGCGCGACGACCCGGCGACGTTCGAGCTGATCCGCAGCACCCGCACGCTCGGCATGTTCCAGATCGAGTCGCCCGGGCAGCGGGAGCTGGTCGGCAAGTTCGGGCCGCAGACGTTCGAGGACATCATCATCGACATCTCGCTGTTCCGGCCCGGGCCGGTCAAGAGCGACATGGTCACGCCGTTCCTCATGGCCCGGAACGGCTGGCGGGACGCCGTCTACCCGCACCCCGACCTCGAGTTCGCCCTCGCGGAGACGGCGGGGGTCGTCGTCTTCCACGAGCAGGTGCTGCAGGTGGTGGCCCGGATGACCGGATGCACCCTGGCCGAGGCCGACGAGGTGCGCCGGGCGCTGGGGGAGAAGGACGCGCACCCCGAGGTGCGGGCCTGGTTCGTGCCGCAGGTGCTGGCCGCCGGTTATCCGGTGGAGGTCGCCGAGCGGGTCTGGACGGTGCTCGCGGCCTTCGGATCCTTCGGTTTCTGCAAGGCCCACGCGGCGGCGTTCGCGCTGCCCACCTACCAGTCGGCCTGGCTGAAGACCCACCACCCGGCGGCCTTCCTCGCCGGGGTGCTCACCCACGACCCGGGGATGTACCCCAAGCGGCTGATCCTCGACGACGCCCGCAACTTCGGGATCCGGGTGCTGGGCCTGGACGTCAACGTCTCCGCCGGGACCTACCGCGTCGAGCGGATCGAGCCGGATCCCGAGGACACCGGATCCGACGCCGGATCCGACGCCGGATCCGACGCTGCCGCCGACGACGAGACCGGCGCCGGCAGGGGCTGGCGGCGGCCGGAGTGGATGCCGGCCTCGATGCGGGCGCCGTCCGACTACGGCATCCGGCTTGCTCTCGCCGACGTGAAAGGCATCTCGGAGGAGGAGGTCGCCCGCGTCGTGACGGGGCAGCCCTACCGCTCGCTGACCGACTTCTGGCACCGGGCGTCGGTGTCCCGGCCGGTGGTCGAGCGGCTGGTGCTGGCCGGTGGCTTCGACTCCCTCTACGGCTTCGGTGTGCGTGACGGCGAAGCAGGCCGGCCGACCCACCGCCGCAAGCAGGTGACCCGGCGCGACCTGCTGCTGCAGATCGGAGAGTTGGACCGGTGGAGCCGCAGCGGTGCGCGGGCGAGTTCCAGCGGGCAGCTCAGCCTGGATCTGATGGGGCTGGAGCTCCCGGAGGAGGACGGTGTCGACGGGGACGGGGGGCGGGAAGAGAACGGAGAGACCGGACCGAGCTGGGCCGAGGGCAGCGGCCTGCCGGAGTTCACCGATGCCGAGCTGGTGCGCGCCGAGCTGGAGGTGCTCGGCCTGGACGCCAGCCGGCACGTCGTCGACTTCTACAAGCCGTTCCTGGCCGCCATCGGGGCGGTCCCGGCCGGGGAGCTGCTCACCTGCCGCAGCGGCGCCGAGGTGCTGGTCGCCGGGGTGAAGGTGGCCACCCAGACGCCGCCGATCCGCTCGGGCCGCCGGGTGGTGTTCGTGACCCTCGACGACGGCACCGGCTGCACCGACTCGACCTTCTTCGAGGACGCGCAGGGTCCCTACGCGGCAACGGTGTTCCATTCCTGGCTGCTGGTCATCCGGGGAGTGCTGCGGCGCACCGGTCCGCGTGGGGTGTCGCTGCGGGCCACCGGGGCCTGGGAGCTGCCGGCCCTCCACGAGGCGTGGGAAGCCGACGGGCTCGAGGGCGTGCGGGAGCTGATGGCGGCGCCGGGTGAGTACACCGACCGGGCGATCGCCGGGGCGGCGGAGTCGCGGAACTCGCGGCCGGTGATGGTGCGGCCGGTGCTCGTCCACCCGACCGGGTTCCGGATGTCGCCCTACGCGGACATCAAGCCGGCCGGCGAGGACTCGAAGATCGCGGCCCGGCGGGCGGCATCCGGGCCGCCCCGCAAGCTCTGGCACTCCAGCCCCGGCAGCTCCGGCCACTGATCACTACCGGTCGGACAGCTGTCCCTGAGGGCGGCCTCAGGGCACCGGCGAGGGCAGCCTCCGGTTTCGAGCATGCCTGGAATGCAGCGGTGTAGGCATCTGCGACCTTGGGATGAGGAGCTGCGTCAGAGGCTGCGGACATAGCGCTCGGTGCTCCGCTCCGTCGTGGCGTAGGGACGCGCCCGCGTACGCCACGTACTCCAAGCCAAGGGCTACCACTGGTCGCCGGGCCGCGGAACTCTGAGCAGCCCCGCTCGACACCTCTCGTTTCCTCCGACGGAGCCCGCGATGATCGAACACCGAGCACCTCTCCCGGCCATCCGAGCCGGGGTGACTCGCGCCCTCGTCGCCGCGCTGCTCGTGCTCGCAGGCCTCGTGGGTCCCATTGCCGGGCACGTCCCCGCCCACGCCGCGCCGTCCGGTCCGGTGACCGCGGGCGCAGGCGACGACGCTGTCGTCTCGCAGCTGCGCGCCGACCTGGAGGCCTATCAGCACACGCGCGGGGCGGCGGAGCACCTCTCGGGTGCCGGCTTGAGCGTGAACCTGCCCGATCGCTGGTCGACCATCGATGTGAGCGCCGGAACGACGACATTCGGCGGCTCCGTGCCGGTGCGGCCGGACAGCGTCTGGCGGATCGGCAGCAACACCAAGGCGTTCACCTCCGTGCTGCTGCTTCAACTGGAGGCGGAGCACCGGCTGTCGATCGACGATCCGCTCGGGCGGTGGCTGCCGCAGTATCCACAGTGGCGGGACGTCACGATCCGGCGACTGCTGAACATGACCAGCGGCATTGCGACCTACGACGACCAGCCGGCCTGGTACGCCGACTACGCCGCCAACCCGCACACCTACTTCTCGCCCGAGCGGCTGGTCGACTACGCAATCGGCGCTCCGGCCACGTCCGGCTACAGCTACTCGAACACGAACTACGTCCTCGCCGAGATGATCATCGAGCAGGAGACCGGGAAGAGCTACCAGGACCAGCTGTACCACCGCATCATCGATCCGCTGGGCCTGCGCGACCTGTACTACCGCCCCGACGTCTACCCCGCCTCGGTGACCAGCCGCGAACCCGCCGGCTACTTCTTCAACGACCAGTTCCCGTTGACCCAGCTGCTCGGACGGGACGTCAGCCGGGACACGCTGTCCTGGGCGCGCGGCGCAGGCGGCATCATCAGCACGACGAGCGACATGACCCGTTGGGAACGCGCGCTCTACGGCGGCCGACTGCTGCCGCCCCAGCAGCAGGCCGAGCTGGAGAGCCTGATCTCGACCACAACCAGCCAGCCCATCGCGCGCACATCGTCGACCGACCCCAGAGGGTTCGGTCTGGGGGTTGCCCAGCTCACGGACGAGGAACTCGGGACCTTCTGGTTCTACGAGGGTGAGACCTTGGGCTTCCGAACCCTGCATGCCTACTTCCCGGACTCGGGGCTGATCATCGCCATGGGACTGAACAGCGGCACTGCCGATGACCAGATCGCGGCTCTGATGAAGTCGGTCTACAACACGTTGCGCGCGGACGGGGTGATCCGCCCGCGGCCGGTCCCCGCCACCTCGGCATGACCGGGGAAACATCGCGAACGTCCCGCTGCGGGACGAGCCAAAAGTGTCGTACCGCTCCCGTAACTTCGCTCACGTGTTCGAAGGTGAGGGATTCGGGGTCGGGCTGACGATCAACCAGCTCGACGTCCTCCCGTGCCCGGGCACGGACCTGGTTCCCGCAGGCGTCGACCGGCACCCGACCCGGCTCGGCGAGCTCATGCCGGTCGCCGCCCGCGACGACGTCGGGCTGGGGAAGGAGATCCGGCGCGCCAACATCGCCGACAGCCGCCTGTGGGCCTATCGCCTCGAGCTGATCGCTCAACTGGCCACCCGCCGTCGCGACGACCGCGACCGCGCACCCGGGCGGCCCGGCGCCGCGGCACCCGGCTGGACCACGGCGAGTTGGGTGCTCGACGGCTTCTCGGAGTTCCTCGCGGACGAGGTCGCGCTGATCATGAACTGCCCCCGAGCCGAGGCGACGAGGTTGACCGAGGTGGCCCTGATCCTGGTCCATCGACTGCCCGACACCTGGGCCGCCTTGGCCGATGGTGAGCTCAGCTGGTCACGAGCCCGTGCGATCGCTCAGGAGATCGCACGGCACGGGCCCGAGCTCGACGCGCACGTGCTGGCGACGGTCGAGGCCCTCGTGATCACGCAGGCCGCGGAGCTCACCGTGAGTCGGCTGCGAGCCCTGGTGCGCGCAGAGCTCGTTCGGCGCGACGCCGAGGCCGCGGAATGCCGGAGGAAGCAGGCCGAGTCCGCCGCCGACGTGATGCTCCGCCGATCGGCGCACGACGGCATGGCGGAGGTCGTCACCGTCCTCCCTCACCCGCTGGCCGCCGCGATCTGCAGCACGGTGGATGCGCACGCCCGGCGGGCCAAGGCCGATGGCGACCCGCGTCCGATCGGTCAGATCCGGGCCGAGGTGATGGCGAACGTGACCCTCCGCCCGTGGGACGACACCCGCCCACCCGTCACCGCCGAGCTGCACGTCGTCGCACCACTCAACTCACTGCTACCCGACCCGGCCGACCCCGCGGTCGGCGGTTCACCGACGGGGATAGCCGAGGTCGAGGGTGAGCCGGTCACCGCGCGGCACCTCCGAGCGTTGCTCACCGCTCTCGACGCGCTCTGCCCGGGTGGTCTCCAGGCCCCCACCGGGGGCTCGCTGCACCTGGATCTGCTGGGAGCCGGCGGTGATCTGCGCGCCACGCTCAGCCGCCGCGAGCTGGAGCTCGCCGTACGTCGCGGCTGCCGGCTCCACCGGGACGACGGCTGCCGTTGTGCGGTCGTGGAACGCCCACCACCCACCGAGAACTACCGGTCGACCGTGGCGCAGCGGCGATGGGTGAGGGCGCGGGACCGGCACTGCCGCCACCCCGGCTGCCGGAACAAGGTCGGTCGGACCGACCTCGATCACGTCATCGCCCACGCAGGCGGCGGGGCTACGGATTGCGACAACCTGTGCTGCCTCTGTCGCCGGCACCACCGGTTGAAGACGCACGCGCCCGGGTGGATCTTCCGCCTCGACGCAGACGGCGCCCTGCTGGTCACCACGCCAAGCGGCGTCACGCGGATCAGCCGACCGCCGGGCGCTGATTGGCTGGAGCCCTACGAGCTGGGCACGCTTCCTCCCGGCGTCGAGGTCCTCGACCCCGCGCCGTTCTGAGCGACGGATGGTCGGCGCTCGGCGTCCCAGTGCCCATGTCCGGTGCCCTGTCGTGTGTTCGGAGGAGCCTTCCGATGAGTCCTGGCGCGGGCCAGGGTCTACTCATCAGCCGGCGAACAACCGGACGTGAGAGAGGACCCGCCATGCCCAAGCAGATCCCGTGCCTCTGGTTCGACGGCCAGGCCGAGGAGGCCGCCGCGCACTACGTCTCGATCTTCCCCCACTCGAGTGTCGGCGACGTCAGCCGCTACGGGCCGAACATGCCCATGCCCGAGGGCACCGCGATGACGGTCAGCTTCACTCTCGACGGCCAGGAGTACGTCGGACTGAACGGCGGTCCGCAGTTCCAGTTCACCGAAGCCATCTCCTTCCAGATCACGTGCGCCGACCAGGAGGAGGCCGACCACTACTGGAACCGGCTCACCGAAGGCGGCGAGGAGAGCATGTGCGGATGGCTCAAGGACAAGTTCGGCGTCTCCTGGCAGGTCGCGCCCACGGAGCTGATGTCCCTGCTCCGCGACCCCGACCCGGGCCGGGCCCAGCGGGCGACCGAGGCGATGCTGAGCATGCGTCGCATCGACCTCGCCCAGATCAAGCAGGCCGCCGACCAGGTCTCCGTCTGACTGCTCCCGCCGTCCACGCCGCCTCACGGCGTGCGCGGTGAGGGCAGCAGGGCGCCACTAGGCTCCCTGGGGTGCCGACGTCTCCTGCCTCGCCCACCGCAGAGCAGCTGCCCGCCCGGACCGCGGCCGTCTGGGCGGCGCTCGACCCCGTGGTCGGTGCCGGCATCCCGCTGCGGGTCCTCGACGTCGGTGGGGGTAGCGGCATGTTCGCCGTCCCGCTCGCCCGCCTCGGGCACGACGTCACCGTCGTCGACCCCAGCGCCGACGCCCTGGCCACCCTGCGGCGGCGGGCCGACACCGCCGGGGTGGGAGCCCGGGTGCGCGGCCTCCAGGGCGACGGCGACCTGCTCCACGAGGTCCTGCCGGGGGCCGGAGCCGGCAGCGACGGGAACGACGGCTACGACGTGGCCCTCTGCCACTACGTCCTCGAGGTGGTCGACGACCCGGAGGTCACCCTTCGCGAGATCAGCCGGGCGCTGCGCCCCGGCGGCCAGGTGAGCGTCGCAACGGCAAACCGCGCGGGCGCCGTCCTCGCCCGGGCAGTCGCCGGGCACCCGGTCGAGGCCCTGGCACTGCTCGAGGACCGCGACCCGGCTCCCGCCCGGTCCAAGCCGGCCCGCCGCCGTTTCACCCCGCAGGCCATGCTCGCACTGGTGGAGGGCGCAGGTCTGCGCCCGGGGCCCTGGCGGGGCGTCTCCGTCGTCGCCGACCTGCTCGAGGCCACCTCCGGCGCCGACCCGCACGCCGTGCGCGCCCTGGAACTGGCCGTCGCCGAGGTGTCGCCCTACCGCGACATTGCCACCGGCCTGCACGTTCTCGCCACCCGTCCGTGACGACGCTGCTGTGACGCCGCTGCCGTCGGACCTGGCGGTGCCGTCCTACGGCGCCGCTACCCTCGCCGACGTGCTGCCCGGCGCCGCCGCGGCCCTCGGCGTCCCCATCGCGCGCGGCGATCTGCCGGCCGACCCCCTGGACCTCACCGGGGCCCTCGGCGGTGCGCGCCGGGTCATGGTCCTGCTCGTCGACGGGCTGGGGGCGGAGCTCCTGCGCACCCACGCGGACCTCGCGCCCACGCTCGCAAGCCTCACCCGACCCGCCGGTGACCTCTCCGCACCCTGCCCCAGCACCACCCCGGTCAGCCTCGCCACCCTCGGCACCGGCCTTCCGCCGGGCAGCCACGGCATCCTGGGCTTCGTCACCGTCGTACCGGGGGAGCTGGGCGCATCGGGGGAGGACCGCACCCTCAACCACGTGCAGTGGGCCGACGACCCCGACCCGGACGTGTGGCAGTCGCGGCGCACCGTGTTCGAGCAGGCCCAGGCCGCCGGGGTCGCCGCGACCGCTGTCGGCCCCTACGCCTACGCCGGCTCCGGTCTCACCCGCGCCGTCTACCGGGGCGCGACCTACACCGGCGCGGTCAGCCACGGCGACCTCTGCGCGCTGTCTCTGCGTTCGCTCGCCGCGACGCCGC
>JAOPWM010000102.1 GCA_025965695.1 Blastococcus sp. | reverse complement strand
GCGGCGTCGGGCGCGGGGCGGCGCCCGGGCGGGGGCGCGGAGCGGGCCGGGGCCGCTCGTCGGGGGTCTCAGCCATTGCCGCCGGCCCCCGTCCCTGCGATCCCGGAGAGCAGCCAGCGGCCGTTCGTCTTCTGCAATTCGACCCGGATCCGGTAGCGCACGACCTGCGCCTGCGCGCTGGCGGTGCTCTTCTGCGTCGACTGGATGACCAGCACGACCGTGGCGTCCTTGGAGTCCGCCCGCGTGACGCCGGCCCCGACGACCTCGGTGTTCACCGTGGCCTGGGTGTCGGTGATCTGCTGGCGGCGGCTGTCCAGCTGGTCGACCGCCTCCTTGCGCAGGTCACCGGTGGCGACCGCGCGGATCTGCTGGATGTCGTCGTCCAGCGTCAGGTAGTCGAACGACGTCATGTCCACGACGCCGGAGCGGGCCGCCTGCAGGGCGTCCACGTAGTCGTCGGTGCGGACGGACGACGCTCCGGGTCGGGTGAACCACAGGAAGCCCACGCCGGCGAGCAGCAGGACCAGCAGCACGGACAGCACCGGTACGAGCGGGAGCGAGGGGCGCCTGCGGGTGGCGGATCCGCCGCCGTCGTTCCCGTCGTCGCGCTGCGGTGCCCGTCGGAGGCGCCGGCGTGCAGGCTTCTCCCCCGTGGCGTCCTCGTCAGCCGGGTCCACGGTGGTGGGCACATCCGATTCGGTGACGTCGGAACCGGTCGTCCCAATGTCGGCCGCCGTCTTGTCGAGGGGCACCGTCTTGTCGAGGGACACCGTCTTGTCGAGTGACACCGCCGACGGGACAGCGCCGTCCTCTTCCCGCGGGATCGCCCGCGCGTCGCTGGTCACCCGCGGAATCCTCCTTGTCGTCCGAAGTGCAGTCGTCTCGTGCTCGGGGCCGGCATGCCGCGGTCAGCCCACGGTGCGGGCGAAGGGATTGGCGTGCAGCAGCCCGCCGAGGACGTCGTCCAGTACCCCGAGAATCGGGCCACCCGCACCCGCGCCGCTCTGCGGGCCGGTGCCACCCACTCCCCCGGACCGGCCGATGTTCTGCTCCCCGCGGATGTTCGAGCCACTCTCGTTCGTGGCGTCACCCGGGTTCGGGTCGACACCGTTGATCACGTCACAGGCGACGCTACGGGTATCGGTGTTCGCGACCGCGCCCGGGCTGCCGGTCTGCCCCGTCGATGTGTAGCCGGTGATGCAGGCGTGCGGGTCGTTGGCGTTGAGCACGAAGCCGAAGTGGGCCCGCATGACCCCGCTGTCGTTGCGGACGACGGTGAAGCCGCCGGAGACGACGTCCGGGTAGGTGACGAGCATCTGCTCGACGCCGTCCAGCCGCGGGATGGTCACCTTGTTGAGGATGTCCAGATTCCGGACCAGTGAGCCCAGCCCTGGACCGGCGTCGTCGACGAGCTGCTGGAGCGCCGCTCCCGCGTCGGGCGCGTTGACCACCAGCGAGCGCAGGTCGGGATCCATCTGGACGAGGGTGTCGGTGACCAGCCGCAGGTTCGCTGCCCACTGCTGGATCGCCGTGCGGCTCTGCACCTGGGTGTTGAGGACGGTCTGGCCGTCGGTGATCAGCTTCAGGGTCTGCGGCAGAGACTCCTCGGCACGGGCCAGTAGCAGGTTGCCGTTGTCGATCAGCCGGCCCAGGTCGTCGCCCGCGCCGGCGAAGGCCTGCCCGAGTTCATCGACGACGATCCGCAGGTTCTCCTTGTCCAGGGAGCCCACGAGTTGGTCGATGTTGAGCAGCAACTGCTCGACCGGGACCGGGATCGAGGTCCGGTCCTTCGGGATGACCGAACCGTCCTTGAGGTAGGGCCCCTTGGCATCGTCGGGCTGCAGGAGCACGTACTGCTCGCCGACGGCGCTGCGGGTAGCCACGACGGCCTTGGTGTCGGCCGGGATGTTGTCGGCCCCCGGATCGATGGTCAGGACGACGCGCACACCGTCGTCGACCAGCTTCATGTCGGTTACCCGGCCCACCGCGACGCCGCGGTAGGTGACCTCGGCATTGACGAAGATGCCGCCGGAGTCCGTGAAGTCCGCCGCGACGTCGTAGCCACTGCCGAGCACCAGCCGGTCCAGCCCGACGTACTTGAAGCCGAGGTAGGACATGCCGAGCACCGCCACGACGGCGAAGGCGAGCAGCTGGAGCTTGGTCTGTCGAGTGATCACGGCTGGGCTCCCGGGAGCTGGGGCAGGCCTGGCAGCCCGGTCTGGGTGTTTGCGCCCGGGATCTGGCTGACGACGTCACCCGGCAACCCGGGCAGGCTCAGGATCGAGCCGGCCGCCGACGAGCCCCCGGAGGTGCCCCCCTGGTTGGCCGGCGGCGTGCCGGCCACGCCGCATTGGGTGCCCGCCAGGTCCTGCGGCTTCTCCTTCAGGGCTCCGCTCGCCGGGTCGATCACGTACCGGCACAGGGTCTGGGTGAGGTCGAGTTCGACCGTCGCGGTCATGTTGGTGAACAACGCGTACCCACCGGTGCGCTTGTCCTGCCGGTAGTTCAGCGGCGTTGCCCCGCCGTTGCCGGCGCCGATCACCGCGCTGGCCGGGAACGGATAGGTGAGCAGCAGGTCGAGCGAGCCGGCGAGGTCGGGCCCGGCCGCGGCCAGCTGGGTCAGGATCGGCTGCAGCAGCTGCAGGTCGGCCACGGTGTCGGCACTGGACTGGTTGATGATCCGCGTGCCGACGTCGCCGAGGCGGGCCAGGCTCTCCAGCATCGAGACGAGCAGCTCCCGCTGCTGGTTGATGACGTCCAGGCCCGGGCCGATGGTGTCCAGCGCGGTCTCGATGGTGCCGGTGCGGGCGGCCAGACTGCTGGCGAGGGCGTTCGCACTGTCCAGTGCCCGGTTGATCTCCGACTTCTGGTTGTCGAGACCACCGATGAACGTGTCGAGCTCGGTGAGCGTGCTACGCACGGCGGACTCCCGGCCCTGCAGGGCGTTGCCGAGCTCCCGGTTGATCGTCTGCAACTGGGCAAGGCCCCCGCCGTTGAGGACCAGGGAGAGCGCGCCGAGCAGCTCCTCGACCTCGACGTTGCGGTTGGTCCGCTCGAGCGGGATCAGCGCGCCGTCCTTCAGCCGCCCCTCCGCCTTCTCGTTGCCGGGCGCGGCGAGCTCCACGTACTTCTCCCCCAGCAGCGAGGACTGCTGGATCTTCGCGACGGCGTTCGCGGGGAGGTCGACCGCGCCGTCGACGGTGAGCGTCACGAGCGCCGTCCAGTCGTCGGCGAGCTCGATCTTGTCGACCCGCCCGACGGGCACGTTGGCGACCCGGACGCCGGACTGCTGCACCAGGTCGAGGACGTCGAGGAACTGCACCTGGACGGTGTACGGGTTGGAGCCGACGTCGGCACCGCCGGGCAGGCTGAAGGAGTAGGCGCCGCGGAACCCGCAGCCGGCGAGCAGCAGCACGCCCGTGGCGAGCGCGGCCAGCCGCCGCAGTCGCCGTCTCATCGGTGTGCGGTTCATCCCTGGCTCCCCGGGATCGAAGGCAGTCCGGCGACCGGTCGGCCCCCGGCGCCGCCGGCGGCGCCACCGCCACCCAGCAGGGTCAGCAGCTCCTGGAGGTCGGGCACCCCGTTCCCGTTGGCGTCGTCCGGGATGTTGTTGGCGTCGGCGTCCCCGGACAGCAGCCGGGCACAGATGCCCTCCGGGGTCGTGGGCAGCGGGACCGGCAGCTGCGGGACCTGCACCGGGAGGTCGGCGATCGTCACGCGGCCGGTGGCGGCCAGGATCTGGCAGACGATGACCTCGGGGGCCGTGGAGCCCACGGAGTTGTCCCGGGTGTCCAACGTCCCGTAGTCGGGGTTGTAGGCGTGGGCCAGGTTGCCCAGGGCGGCCGGGGCGACGTCGAGGACCTCGGCCAGCGCCTGGCGCTGCTGCACCAGCGCGAGGGTCACGTCCGCGAGGCGGTTGACGTTCGTGGTCAGGAGCGTGCTGTTGTCCTGCACGAACCCGGCGACGTCGGAGAGCGCCTGGTTGAGGAGCGAGACCGCCGAGGCGAGGTCCTGCCGCTCCTGGGCGAGCAGATCGGCCACCGCCGCCATGTTGGTGTTGAACTGGCCCACCTGCGCGTCGATGGTGGCCAGCGCGGTGGTGAACGTCTGCAGGTTGTCCAGCGAGGCGAACAGGTCGTCGCGGTGGGCGGCGAGGGTCTCCACCGCCTTCGAGAAACCGGTCAGCGTGCGGTTGAGTGCCGCGCCGTTGCCGTCGAGGTTGGCCGCCCCCGTGTTGATGAGGTCGGACAGGGCGCCGTTCTTGTTCGCCCCCGTCGGGCCGAGTGCGGCCGACAGCTCGTCGAGGGCGCCGTAGACCTGGTCCAGCTCGACCGGGGTGGCGGTCCGCTCCAGCGGCACCTTGGCGCCGTCCTTCATCGTCGCCCCGCCGTTGTAGACCGGCGCGAACTGCACGTACCGGTCCGACACCAGCGACGGCGCCAGGACGATGGCGTCGGCGTCGGCCGGGATGTCGTACACGTCGTCGATCAGCATCTGCACGCGGACCCGGTCGCCCTCGGGGACGACGTCGGTGATCTTCCCGACGGCGATGCCGAGGACGCGGACGTCGGAGCCGGGATAGAGGCCGACGGTCTGGGTGAACCAGGCCGTCACCCGGTACTCGCCGGCCGGGCGCAGGATCGTCCAGCCCAGCGCCGCCAGCAGGACGACGGTGGCCGCCAGCGCGACGCCACGCTGCAGCGAGCCGCTCATCAGTTGCCCCCCGAACAGCCGACGGGCAGCGGCGTCTGCGCGGCGCCGCCGCAGATGATCCCGCCGACGACGGCCGGCAGCAGGTTGTCGACGAAGCTGTCGAACCAGCGGCCGTTGCCGAGGGTGTTGGTGAACACCCGGACGAACGGCGCCAGGTTGTTGATGGTCTGCGCCAGCGCCGCCCGGTTGCGGGACAGGATGTCGGTCACCGTGGACAGCTGCTGCAGCGCCGGGGTCAGCGACTCGCGGTTGTCGGCCACCAGGCCGGACAGCTGCTTCGAGAGCTGCTGGGTGCTGGTGAGGATCGAGTCGATCAGCTCTCGCCGCTGCTGCACCTCGGTGAGCAGGGTGTTGGAGTCGACGATCAGCTGGGTGAACTCCCCGTTGCGGTCGGCGAGCACCTGGCTGACCTGGCGGGTGGCCGTCAGCAGCTGCCCGAGCTGGGCGTCGCGGGAGGAGATGGTGTCCGACAGCCGGGCCAAACCTTCCAGGGACGTGCGCACCTCCGCCGGGGTGTCGGCGAAGGTCTGCGACAGGACCTCGAAGGAGCTGGCCAGCTGCGAGGTGTCGATCTGCTGGACCGTCGTCGACAGGTTGGCGAAGGCCTCCACCACGTCGTAGGGCGACGCGGTCCGGTCGAGCGGGATCGGCTTGTCGGGGTTCAGTTCGGAGCTGCCGCGGGGCACGAGTGCGAGGTACTTCGCGCCCAGCACTGTCTCGATCTTGATGGCCGCCTCTGAGCGGTCGCCGACGAAGGCGTCGGACACCCGGAACTGGACGGTGACGGCACCCTTCTCCAGCGCGAGGCTCTCGACCTTGCCCACCTTCACCCCGGCGACGCGGACCGGGTCGTCGGGCTGCAGGCCGGCCGCCTCGGAGAACTGCGCGCGGTAGATCGTGCCGCCACCGATCAGGGGCAGCGACTGCGCGTTGAAGGCGAGGAGCACCAGGGCAGCGATCACCGTCAGGCTGACCGCGCCGATGACGACCGGGTTGCGGTCACGGAACGGCTTGGACTCGCGCGCCATCACTGACACCCCCGCTCGCCGCCGGCGGCACCGCTGCCGGCCGGCAGGGTCACGCCGGTCTCGGTGCCGTTGGCGCCGGTGACCGGGAGGACGACGTACCCCGACGCCCCGCACATGAAGAAGTTGAACCAGCTGCCGTTGATGGCGGTGCGAGTGATCAGGTCGATCTTCATCGGCGCGAGCTGCAGGAATCCCTCGAGCACGTCACGGCTGTTGGCCAGGTTGGTCGAGAGGTCACCCAGCGCCTTGATGTCGGCGGCGAGCGGCGGCCGGGCGTTCTCGAGGAAACCGCTGGTCGTCGTCGCCAGGGTGTCGATCGTCTGGAGCGAGTCGAAGATCGCGCTGCGGTCACCCGCCAGCCCCGTGACGAACTGCTGCAGGCTCACGATCAGGCCGGAGAGCTGGTCGTCGCGGGCGGCGACGCTGCCCATCACCTTGGTCAGGTTGTCGATCACACTGCCGATGACGGCGTCCTTGTCCGCGAGGGAGCTGGTCAGCGAGGCGACGTGGCTGAGCAGGCTCTCCACCGTGGCGCCCTCGCCCTGGAAGACCTGGATGATCTCGAAGGAGACCCGGTTCATGTCGGCCGGCGACAGGGCCTGCAACAACGGCCGGAAGCCGCCGAACAGCGTCGTCAGGTCCAACGCCGGCTTCGTCTGCGCCAGGGGGATGACCCCGCCCTTCTCCAGGGTCCGGCCGCCCGAGCCCTTCGCCTCGGTCAGCGAGATGTACCGCTGGCCCACGAGGTTCCGATACTTGATGGTGGCCTGGACGGCCGCGGGGATCGGGACGTCGGCGCTGACCTCCAGGTCGACCTCGGCGGTCGGCTGGTCCTGCTTGTCGGCCAGCCCGATGCCGGTGACCTGCCCGACGCGGACACCTGCGATGCGCACCTCGTCCCCCTTCACGAGGCCGGCGACGTCGGTGAACTGCGCGCGGTAGGAGATCTGCTTGCCGTAACCGGCATTGGTGATCGTGCTGATGAGCACGTAGCTGGCCAGCACCGTCACCAGCCCGAAGATCACGAGCTTGACCATCGGCGCAGCCAGCCCACGCATCTGACCCTTCATCGGAACATCACCTGCGTCCCCCGCAGCAAAGGCGCCATCGTCGAGGCGGCCAGGTCCGACACCTGTCCCGGGTCCACGCCGGTCTGATACGCGAGGATGCTGCGCACGAAATCCAGTTCTGCTGTCGAGCCGGCGAGGTGGTAGGGCAGCGACTTCCCGGCGCTCGGATCGCCCGCCCCCGGCGGGATGTCGGTCGGCCCGCGGCCGCCCAGGCAGCTGGGGTTGCCGGACGACGGGTTGTCCACCGAGTCCACGCCGTCGGCCGGGGGCGTCGGGCAGTAGTACTCGTTGTTGGCCGCGGCGGCGATGATCGCGTCGATGTCGGTCAGCCCGCGGCAGTCCGGACCGCTCTTGTCGAGGTACTGGGGCTGGTCACCGGGCACGTAGGGATTGCGCGGCGGCAGGGTGACAGTGATGTTGAGGTTGAGCGCCGGGTCCCCGTCGGCACCGAAGGCCTCGCTGATCATCGGATTGAACCGGGTCAGGCCGTTGAGCAGGCACGGGTACTCCGGCGAGTACTTGGCGAACACGCCGAGCACCGGGCGCGAGGTCTGCGCGAGCGAGATCAGGTTCTGCTCGTTGGTCTTCAGGAAGTCCGCCGTCACGTTCGACGAGGCGTCCACCACGGTGAACGTGCGCCGCAGCTGCTCGGACTGGTCCACCAGCGTCGTGTTGGTGACCGACAGGTTGTCCAGGACGGCGAGCAGGTCGTCGGCCGCGCCGTTGTAGGTGTCGGCGACATCGGCCAGACCCGAGATGTCTGCCTGCAGCTGGGGCAGCACGGTGTTGATCTGGCCGGTGTAGGTGCCTACCGAGGCGAGGTTCTCCCCCAGCGAGTTGCCGCGGCCACGCAGGGCGTCGGCGACCGCCCCGAGGGTGTAGCTGAGGTCCTGCGGCTGGACCGCCTGCAGCAGCGGGAGCAGGTCGTCGACGACCCGCTGCAGCTCGATGGCGTTCTCGCTGCGGTCCTGGCCGATCACGTCGCCGTCAGCCAGCGGCTTGCCATTCGGGGTGGCGGGCAGTTCCAGCGCGACGAAACGCTCGCCGAACAGGGTCTTGGGCAGCAGCCGCGCACTCACGTCCGCGGGGATCTGATCGAGGTAGTCGGGGTTGATGGCCAGCTCGATGGTGGCGCCGTCGGCACTGGCGCTCACCTTGCGGACGTCGCCGACGATGACGCCCCGCACCTTGACGTCGGAGGCCTCCTGCAGCTGGTTTCCAGCGGTGTCGGTCTCCAGCGTCACGTGGGCGACGGAGGTGAACGCCTTCTGATAGGTGGCCACCGCCAGCCCGAGGAGCAGCGCCAGGACGACGAGGAACCCCAGCCCCTGGACCCGACGACGGATGACCGCGCCCTTCGTGGAGCTCATGCCCGTCGCTCGGTTCCGGACTCGATCCGCTCCTCGGTCGCTGGCAATCCCTGCGATGCTCCCTCGCCCGTCATTCTCGGCATCGCCGTCACCCCGCGATCCGGACGGTCGTCGTCGAGCCCCAGATGGCCAGCGACAGGAACAGGTCGATGATGTTGATCGCGACGATCGAGAAGCGGACCGCCCGGCCCACGGCCAGGCCGACGCCCGCCGGGCCGCCGCTGGCGCGGTAGCCGTAGTAGCAGTGGGTCAGGATGATCACGACTGCGAAGACGAGCACCTTGAGGAACGACCACAGGACGTCCTGCGGTGGCAGGAACAGGTTGAAGTAGTGGTCGTAGGTGCCCGCGGACTGCCCGTACGCCTGGGTGGCGATCGTCCTCGTGGCGAAGTAGCTGGTGAGCAGCCCCAGCACGTACAGCGGGACGACGGCGATGAAGCCGGCGATGATCCGCGTGGTCACCAGGAACGGCAGCGACGGCACACCCATGACCTCGAGGGCGTCGATCTCCTCGTTGATCCGCATGGCACCGATCTGCGCGGTGAACCCGCAGCCGACGGTCGCCGAGAGCGCGAGGCCGGCCACCAGCGGCGCGATCTCCCGGGTGTTGAAGTACGCCGAGAGGAAGCCGGTGAAGGCGGAGGTGCCCAGCTGGTCCAGGGCCGCGTAACCCTGGAGGCCGACCTCGGTGCCGGTGAAGAACGACAGGAAGGCGATGACGCCCACGGTGCCGCCGATGACGGCCAGCGCTCCGCTGCCGAAGGTGACCTCGGCCAGCAGCCGGAACGTCTCCTTCTTGTAGCGACGGATCGTGCGCGGGGTCCAGGCCAGCGCGCGCCCGTAGAAGCCGAGCTGGTCACCCAGGTCGTCGAGGGTGTCCAGCGGGCGGCGGTAGACCTTCCGCACGACGCGGCGGGTACCGACTTTGATCCGGTCGACCGGAGACAGCAGCGTCATCACTGCCCCTTCGGTGGCACGAGCTGGAAGTAGATCGCGGTGATCACGAAGTTCACCGCGAACAGAAGCAGGAACGTGATGACGACGGACTGGTTGACCGCGTCGCCCACGCCCTTGGGGCCGCCACCGGCGCGCAGCCCCTTGTAGGCGGCGACGATCGAGGCGATCAGCCCGAAGATCAGCGCCTTGATCTCCCCTGACCAGAAGTCCTGCACCTGGGCCAGCGCGCTGAACGAGGCGAGGTAGGCGCCCGGGGTGCCCCCCTGGAGGATCACGTTGAAGAAGTAGCCGCCGGCGACGCCGACCACGCTCACCAGGCCGTTGAGCAGAACGGCGACCAGCATCGAGGCGAGCACGCGCGGCACGACCAGACGGTGGATCGGGCTGATGCCCAGGACCTCCATGGCGTCGATCTCGTCGCGGATCTTGCGGGCACCGAGGTCGGCGCAGATCGCCGACCCACCGGCCCCGGCGATGAGCAGCGCCGTGACGATCGGGCTCGCCTCACGCAGCACGGCCAGCACGGAGGCCGACCCGGTGAAGGACTGCGCGCCGAGCTGCCGGGTGAGCGATCCCAGCTGCAGCGCGATGACCGCACCGAAGGGGATCGCGACCAGTGCCGTCGGCAGGATGGTGACGCTGGCGATGAACCAGGTCTGCTGGATGAACTCGCGGACCTGGAAGGGACGCTTCGGCAACGCCCTCATCGTGTCCAGGGCGAAGGCGAACAGGTTTCCGCTGGCGGCGAGCGGGCGGGTCGGCGAGAACTTGCCGTCGAGCAGCCCCGGGGCCTTCGGCTTGTCGGTCGCCGTCACGCCTCGCCGCCCTGACGGGGCAGCGTCGCGGTGGCACTCCGGCCGGTGGACCCCACCGCGTCGGGCTCGGGCGCCCAGTGCCGGCCGCCGGCGCCCGGGGTGGACTCGAACGCGCCGGAGTCGGCCTGGGCCAGCAGGTCCCCGGGAAGGGAGGCGCGAATGGCCTCCGCGGCCTCCGGCTCGAAGTCGTGGAGCATGCGCGCCACGCGCTCCTGCCGCCGTCGGACGGCCTTCCGCTCCGGCAGGCCCTCCGTGGGCTCCAGCTGCGGCGGGACGGCGTCGCCGCCCGCAGCACCCTTGGGACCGAGCCCGTTGTGCGAGTCGCCGCCGCGAGCCTCCAGCTCGGCCATCTCGGCCTCGACCTGGGCGACGTCCTTCTCCTCGCTCATCCCGATCGGTCCCTCGCGGCGGCCGTTGAGGAACTGTCGGACGACCGGCTCCTGCGAGGTGAGCAGTTGCTCGCGCGGACCGAACATGACCAGGTGCCTGCGGAAGAGCAGCCCCAGGTTGTCCGGCACGGTCCGGGCGGTCCCGATGTCGTGCGTGACGATGAGGAAGGTCGCGTCGGTCTGTGCGTTCAGGTCGACGATGAGCTGGTTCTGGTACGCGACGCGGACCGGGTCGAGGCCGGAGTCCGGCTCGTCGAACAGGATGATCTCGGGATCGAGCACGAGCGCCCGGGCCAGGCCCGCGCGCTTGCGCATACCGCCGGAGATCTCACCCGGCAGCTTGCCCTCGGCTCCCTGCAGACCGACCATGTCCATCTTCTCGAGGACGATCGACTTGATCTCCGACTCGCTCTTCTTGGTGTGCTCGCGCAGCGGGAAGGCGATGTTGTCGAACAGGTTCATGGACCCGAAGAGAGCGCCGTCCTGGAAGAGCACGCCGAACAGCCGGCGGATCTCGTAGAGCTTGTGCTCGCTGGTCCGGACGATGTCGGTGTCGCTGATGACGATCGAGCCCTTCTCGGGCTTCAGCAGACCGACCAGGGACTTCAGGAAGACCGACTTCCCGGTGCCGGACGGGCCGAGCATCACCGAGATCTCGCCCGGCGGGAGGGACAGGGTGACGTCGCTCCAGATGTTCTGGCTGCCGAACGACTTCGTGAGCCCCTCGACCTGCACCCCGACGCCCACGTCTGCCCCGCCTTCCGCTCCGGCTGCACTGCCGGTTCCCCGTCCCGTCGCGTTGACGAGCCCCGGCAGTCTGCGACGCCGCAGGCCAGTCCGCATCCGGACGCCCACGAGCCGCTTCTACTCACGAGTAACGACAACCCGAGCGACAGGTTACGTGTGTCACGCGGTTTCCGTGACCCGGATCTCCCGGAAAGACCCGGTCGGGGGTGGCACCGCCTGGCGGGGGGTACGCAGCAGGGGCCGCCCTCCCGAAGGAGGACGGCCCCTGCTGGTGGTGCAGTGCCCGGTCAGCGCCGGACGGGCGTCACGTGACCGTGACGTACCCGGCGATCAGGACCGCCGGGCGAGGGGTCACTTGACGGTGACGGTCGCGCCGGCGCCCTCGAGAGCGGCCTTGGCCTTCTCGGCGGCGGCCTTGTCGACCTTCTCCAGGACCGGCTTGGGCGCGTTGTCGACCAGGTCCTTGGCCTCCTTGAGGCCGAGCGAGGTCAGCGTGCGCACCTCCTTGATGACCTGGATCTTCTTGTCGCCGGCAGCCTCGAGGACGACGTCGAACTCGTCCTGCTCGGCGGGGGCCTCCTCGCCACCGCCGCCACCGGCGGCCGGGGCGGCCGCGACGGCCACGGGAGCAGCAGCGGTGACGTCGAAGGTCTCCTCGAACTGCTTCACGAAGTCCGACAGCTCCAGGAGGGTCATCTCCTTGAACGCATCGAGCAGGTCAGTGCTGGAAAGCTTGGCCATGTCTGTCTCCTTCTCAGGTCAGTCGGTGCTGGCCGCGGTGTCAGCGGCGGCAGCGTCGGTATCGGGGGTGGTGTCAGCAGCAGCGGTGCTGTCGTCGGCAGTCGCAGCGGGAGCGTCGGCGGCCGGTGCCTCGTCGGCCGACGGGGTGTCGGGCGACGCGGGAGCCTCGGCGGCCTTCTTCTCCTGCAGCGCGGCGGCCAGACGGGCGACCTGCGACAGCGGGGCCTGGAACAGCCCAGCAGCCTTGGTCAGGTTGCCCTTCATCGCGCCGGCCAGCCTGGCCAGGAGCACCTCACGGCTCTCGACGTCGGCGAGGCGGGTGACCTCGCGGGCATCGACCGTGCGGCCCTCGACGACGCCGCCCTTGACGACGAGCATCGGGTTGGCCCTGGCGAAGTCACGGATGGCCTTCGCGGCCTCGACCGGGTCACCCTCGATGAAGGCGATCGCGGTCGGGCCTTTGAGCAGCGGGGCGAGGTCGGAGAATCCGACCGAGTCCGCCGCCCGCTTCGTCAGGGTGTTCTTGACGACGGCGTAGGTGCTGCCCGCACCGAGGGAACGGCGCAGCTGGGTCAGCTGGGCCACGGTCAGCCCGCGGTACTCGGTGAGCACGGCCGCACTGGAGTTCTGGAACCGCTCGGTGATCTCTTCGATCACCGCGGCCTTCGCCTGCGTGGGCATGGGCCTCCTCTCGTCTGTCGGGCGACCACCGGCCGTTGCACGACGACGGGCGATCAAGAGCCCCGGAGACGAGGAACGCCCCGGCGCAGGGCGCACGGGGCGAGGGACAGGCGCAGACGCCCGTCTATCGAACCGTCCTCCTGCGCGGGTCGCCCGGAATCCGGAACCTTCGATCGCACGCGGACGTGCGACGACCTGCGGTCTTGGGGGGAACGAGGGAAAGACTACACGACCCGTGAAACGATCATGGCGCCGTGACCAGCCTCCGTCAGGGAGACGTGGTCAAGGCGCCACGATCGTGGTGCGGGGTCGCACAGACGGCGGGCTCGTCCACCGTCAGGTTCCGGGTGCGGTTCGGGTCGACCGGGATGCCCGGGCCCATCGTCGTGGAGACGGTGACCTTCTTCAGGTACCGACCCTTGGCCGACGACGGCTTGGCCCGCAGGACCTCGTCGAGCGCGGCGGCGTAATTCTCCACCAGCTGGGTCTCACCGAAGGACGCCTTGCCGATCACCACGTGCAAATTGGCCTGCTTGTCGACGCGGAAGTTGATCTTCCCGCCCTTGATGTCGTTGACCGCCTTGGTGACGTCGGGGGTCACCGTGCCGGTCTTCGGGTTCGGCATCAGGCCACGGGGGCCGAGGATGCGGGCGATACGTCCGACCTTGGCCATCTGGTCCGGGGTGGCGATCGCCGCGTCGAAGTCCAGGAAGCCGCCCT
>JAOPWM010000019.1 GCA_025965695.1 Blastococcus sp. | reverse complement strand
GCACCGTCGATGTCATGTAGTGGGAGTACCTCGTGAGCAAGCGCACGTTCCAGCCGAACACCCGCCGTCGGGCCAAGACCCACGGCTTCCGGCTGCGGATGCGGACCCGCGCGGGCCGGTCGATCCTCGCCGGTCGTCGGCGCAAGGGTCGCGAGAACCTCTCCGCCTGACGTGTTGCCCGCGCAGGCACGCCTGCGCCGGCGTCCGGTGTTCACCACGGTCGTCCGGTCCGGCCGGCGCGCCGGGCGGCCGACCATGGTGCTCCACTTCCTCCCCGAACGGCCCGAGCAGTTGGGCGGTGGTTCCGTGCCGCCGTCCGGTGCACGGGCCGGTTTCGTGGTGGGCAAGGCCGTCGGCAACTCGGTGGTCCGCCACCGGGTGACCCGGCGGCTGCGCGCCGTCGTCGCCGCCGAACTGCACCGGCTGCCCTCGTCGGCGGATCTGGTGGTGCGGGCCCGGCCCGAGGCCGCCGACGCCGAGTCGGCCGTGCTGCACCGCGACCTGGTCGCCGGCCTCGAACGGTTGCTGGGCCCCCCGGTGGCTCCGCGATGATCGGCCGCGCGCTCCTGCGCCTCATCGGCTTCTACTCGCGGGCCATCAGCCCGGCGTTGCCACCACGATGCCGGTTCTACCCGACCTGCAGCGCCTATGCCGCCGAAGCCGTGGCCCTGCACGGGGCGGCCCGGGGGAGCTGGCTGGCAGTGCGCCGGCTGGTGAAGTGCGCGCCCTGGCACACCGGCGGCGTGGACCTCGTCCCTCAGGCCGGCGAGCGCCCCCGAACGGACTCCGGAACCGCTGAGGGCAGCCACTCGTGGAGTACCACGGTGGCGCGCCCGGCGCTGCCCGCCGACGGCGCCCGGGCCACCGGCGACCGCAGTTCCGAACGAGCCACCCCGCCGCCGGCCTCGCGCCGGACCCCTCAGGAGGAGTCCTCCGTTGCTTGACTGGCTGTACACCGCGATCGCCTGGGTGATGAAGCAGTGGCATGCGCTGTTCTCCACGTTCCTGCCACCCGCCAATGGGATCACCTGGGCGCTGTCGATCATCTTCCTGGTCGTCACCATCCGGCTGATCCTGTTCCCGCTGTTCGTCAAGCAGATCAAGTCGCAGCGGGCGATGCAGGAGCTCCAGCCGGAGATCGCCAAGCTCCGTAAGCAGTACGGCAGTGATCGCCAGGGCATGAGCCAGGCGATGATGGCGCTGCAGAAGGAGCGCGGGGTCAACCCGCTGGCCGGCTGCCTGCCGATCCTGCCGCAGGTCCCGGTCTTCCTGTCGCTCTTCCACGTTCTGCGCCGGCTGGCGCCGGGGAAGCCCGGCCTCTACAGCTGGGACGACCAGCTCACCGACCAGGCGGCGCGGGCCAAGCTCTTCGGCGCGCCGATCTCCGCCTCGTTCAACATGGTGGGGCCCAAGCAGGACGCGATCCTCGCGATCGCCAAGTACAGCGACATCCGCGTCGTCGCCAGCGTGCTCATCGTGATCATGTGCGTGACCACGTTCTTCACGCAGAAGCAGATCATGAAGCGGTCCGGCCCGGTCGAGGGTCAGGCGGCCACCGTCCAGCGGCTGATGCTCTACGGGATGCCGCTGAGCCTGCTGGTCTCCGGTTTCTTCTTCCCCATCGGCGTCCTGCTGTACTGGTTCACCAACAACCTCTGGACGCTGGGCCAGCAGTTCTTCATCCTCCGCAAGATGCCGCCCCCCGGCTCCGATGCCGCGAAGGCGAAGGCCGCCGCCGACAAGCCGGTCGTCGACCCGCGCACCCTGGCGCCGAAGCCCGGTGCCAAGCCGGTGCGCCCGAAGCCCGGTCGGCCCACGGCCTCCGTGACCGGGGTGGACGGTCTGACGACGTCGGAGAACAGCGCCCCTCAGGGCAACCCGACCGACGGCAGTCCGACCGGAGCCGCTCCGAAGCCGGGCCAGACGCCACCGAACCGGGGGAAGCGCAAGCGCCGCTGACCGGCGCTCGCCGACCGGCCCACCAGACGACCCGCCCCACCGCCGGCCCGGCCGGCGCATCGACCACCGGGGAAGCCCGGCCGCTCGCCCCCGACCTGGGAGGAAATCCGTGAGTGCACCGCAGCACCCGTCCGACACCGCCGTCTCCGACTCACCCGTGACCGAGAGCGCCCTCGACGAGCGGGAGGGACAGCCGGCGCTGCCCGACGCCGACGCCGCCAGTGACGACGCCGTCGTCGAGCCAGTGGACGACGAGGACGAGGACGACGACGAGGACGACGAGGACGACGACGAGGACGACGCCGAGGAGGACGGCGACGGTGAGAACCTGCTCGTCCGCGAGGGCGACGTCGCCGGTGACTACCTCGAGCGGCTGCTCGACATCCTCGACGTGGACGGCGACATCGACCTCGACGTCGAGGGCGACCGCGCCTCGGTCGCGATCGTCGGCGGCCGGCTCAACGACCTGATCGGACCCGACGGCGCCACGCTGGAGGCCCTGCAGGAGCTGACCCGGCTCGCGGTGGCCCAGTCCACCGGGGTCCGGAGTCGGCTCATGCTCGACGTCGGGGAGTTCCGTGCCAAGCGCCGGGCCGATCTCACCGCCCTCGCCGGGGAGACGGCACGCCGCGTCAGCTCCAGCGGTCAGCCCGAGCGCCTGGCCCCGATGAACCCGTTCGAGCGCAAGGTCGTCCACGACGTCATCGCCTCGGTCGCCGGCGTGCGCAGCGAGTCGGAGGGCGAGGAGCCGAACCGTCGAGTCGTGGTCCTGCCTGATAAATGAGCGGTCGCACCAGTGAATGAGCACAAGGCTCCTGAGGACGTGAGCACTCCCCCGGCGCCCGGGAGTGCTGCGGAAATCTTCGGCCCGCTGCTGGTCGTGGCGACCGAGTACGTGGCCCGGCTCGCGTCGGACGGGGTCACCCGGGGGCTGATCGGCCCCCGTGAGGTGCCCCGGCTGTGGGAGCGGCACATCCTCAACAGCGCCGCCGTCGCCGAGGCCGTGCCCGAGGGCGCCCGGGTCGTGGACGTGGGCAGTGGTGCCGGTCTGCCCGGGATCCCCCTCGGGCTCGCCCGACCGGACGTCGAACTCACGCTGGTCGAGCCGATGGCCCGCCGGGTGGAGTTCCTCGAGGAGGTCGTCGCCGATCTCGCCGTTCCGGCCGGGCTGCGCTGGCGGGTCGTCCGCGGGCGGGCCGAGGAGCGGTCGGTCGCCACCGCCGTCGGTCCTGTCGACGTCGTGACGGCCCGTGCGGTCGCCCCGCTCCCCCGGCTGGTGGGCTGGTGCCGCGGGCTGATGCGCCCCGGCGCACGACTGGTCGCCCTCGTGGGTGCCAGCGCGCTCGCCGAACTGCCGTCCCTCGTCCCCGAACTCGAGGCCGCAGGCATGCGCGACGTGCATTCGCGGGCTGTCGGTGCGGGCCTCGGGGACGCTGCCACTACCGTGGTGGTCATGACGCGTGGAGCACGGTGACGGCGCCCCTCCGGAGCGCGCCCGAGATCTGTTCCACGTGGAACAGCGACTGCCACCCGACGCCGTTCCACGTGAAACGGATGCATGTGACCTGGATGCTGGTGACTTGGAGGCTGGCGACCTGGTTGCAGGCGACACTGATCCACGTGAAACGGCCATGCACCTGAAAAGGCGACGCAGGAAGGACCCGCGATGACCGACCCGGGTGAGCGGCTGCGGAGCAGTCTCGCCGCTGATCAGTCGTCGGCCACGTCGTCGAGCGGCATGGCCGACTTCGACAGTCCGATCGCGATGGAGGCGATGCGGGCGACCCGCGTGCTCCACGCGGCGGACCAGGAACCCTTTCCGGCGCCGAACCGGATCCGCGTCATCACGATCGCCAACCAGAAGGGCGGCGTCGGCAAGACGACGTCCACGGTGAACCTGGGTGTGGCGCTGGCTCTCTACGGCCTGCGCACGCTGGTCATCGATCTCGACCCACAGGGCAATGCGAGCACGGCGCTGGGTGTCGAGCACACGGTCGGCACCCCCTCGGTCTACGACGCCCTCGTCGGCGACAGCTCGCTGGCCGAGGTGGTCCACCCGACGACGGCGAGCCCGAAGCTGCTCTGCGTCCCCGCGACGATCGACCTCGCCGGCGCCGAGATCGAACTGGTCTCCGTCGTCGCCCGCGAGCACCGGCTGCGGCGGGCCATCGAGGCCTACGTCCACGGGCTCCCGCCGGAGCATCGGCCGCACTACGTGCTGATCGACTGCCCGCCGTCCCTCGGTCTGCTGACCCTGAACGCGCTGGTCGCGGGGGACGAGGTGCTGATCCCCATCCAGTGCGAGTACTACGCGCTGGAGGGCCTGGGGCAGCTGCTCAACAACATCGACCTCGTGCGCCAGCACCTCAACCCGGGGATCGCCGTCCGCACCATCCTGCTGACGATGTATGACGGCCGGACGAAGCTCGCCGACCAGGTCGCCGACGAGGTGCGCAACCACTTCGGGGAGATCGTTCTTCAGGCCGTGATCCCCCGCAATGTCCGGGTGTCCGAGGCGCCGGGCTACGGCCAATCGGTGTTGACCTACGACCCGGGCTCGCGCGGCTCCACCAGTTACGTCGAGGCGGCCCGCCAGCTCGCCGAGCGTGGCGCGGACCTCCCGCCCATCGACAGGGCCGGCGGCCCCGCGGCCACCACGGCTCCCCCGGTCGCCGCCCTGGCCGTGAGCGATGCCGGACTCGACCCGCACGGCAGGCAGGACGGACAGTGACCACGATCTCGACCGTGAACAGTCCCACCATGAGCAGGGAGTGACGATGACCAAGCGCGGCGGCCTGGGCCGAGGGCTGGCTGCACTCATTCCCACCAGTGCGCCTGTCCCGGAGCCCGCCCCGGGGTCAGCCGACGAGGGTGACGCCGGGAACGGCTCCACACCGGCGGGGTCCCCGCCCGCTGTGAGCCTGGTACCCGCTCCCCCGCCTGCGACGGGGCCCTTCTCGGTGGCCGCGCGCCCCGCTGAGCCGGAGGGCGCCCTCGGTGTGCCCGGTGCGCAGCTGCGCGAGGTGTCCGTGGACGACGTCGTCCCCAACCCGAAGCAGCCCCGCCAGGTCTTCGACGACGAGGCGCTGGAGGAGCTCAGCCACTCCGTACGGGAGTTCGGCCTGCTCCAGCCGATCGTCGTGCGCGAGAACGGTCGGACCGATGGGGGGAGCGTCAGCTACGAGCTCATCATGGGCGAGCGCCGGCTGCGCGCCGCGCGGGCGGCCGGCCTGGACACCGTTCCTGCCATCGTCCGGGACACCACCGACGACGCGATGCTCCGCGACGCCTTGCTGGAGAACATTCACCGGGTCCAGCTCAACCCCCTCGAGGAGGCGGCGGCCTACCAGCAGCTGCTCGAGGAGTTCGGCGCCACGCACGAGGAGCTGGCCAGCAAGATCGGACGCAGTCGCTCGCAGGTGACGAACACGATCCGGCTGATGAAGCTGCCGGTCAAGGTCCAGACCCGGGTCGCCGCCGGCGTCATCTCCGCCGGGCACGCCCGCGCCCTGCTCGGGCTGGCCGACGCCGAGGCGCAGGATGCGCTCGCCACCCGCATCGTCGCCGAGGGGATGAGCGTCCGCGCCACGGAGGAGGCGGTGGCGATGGCCGCCGCCGAGCATCCGGCCGCCCGGCGCCGGGCCCGGAAGATCAGCGCTCCGGGCGTCGAGGAACTCGGCACCCGGCTCTCCGACATGTTCGAGACCAAGGTCAAGATCCAGATCGGCCGGGCCAAGGGCCGCATCGTTGTCGAGTTCGGCTCGGTCGACGACTTGCAGCGGATCATCGGCGTGATGGCCCCGGAGATCACCGGACGCCGTTCCGAGGCCTGAGCGACCAACCCCCGGGGAAACCCGGGGGTTACGTCACGGACGAATTCCGGCGCACCTGGCCAGCAGTCGCGCGAGGACCTCGCCGAGCTCGTAGCCCGCTGCTTCGACCGCCATCGGGAACATCGACGTCTCGGTGAGCCCCGGAGAGACGTTCACCTCGAGGAAGTGGACCTCCCCGTCCGCGCTGACGATCGCGTCGGTGCGGGAGAGGTCGGCCAGCCCGAGCACCTCGTGCACCCGGACGGCGAGCGCGGCCGCACGGGACGCGATGTCCGCGGACAGCCGGGCCGGCGTGTGGTACTCGGTGAGGCCGGGCGTGTACCGCGACGTGTAGTCGAACACCCCGGACGCGGGGACGATCTCGACGGCGGGCAGGGCCTCCGGGCCGTTGCCGAGGTCGACGACCGAAAGCGCCAGCTCCACGCCCTCGACGAAGCGCTCGACCATGACGGTGTCGCCGTAGGCGAAGCAACTGACCATGGCCGCAGGCAGATCCTCCACGCGGCTGACCTTCTGCACGCCGAGTGCGGAACCGCCGCTGGCGGGCTTCACCATCAACGGCAGGCCCAGCCGGGCGACCATCAGGTCCAGGACGGCTCCGGCCCCCAGCTCGCGGAAGGTGCTGTGCGGGAGAGCCACCCAGTCCGGCGTCGTGACCCCGGCGGAGCGGACGACGGACTTCGCCGCCGGCTTGTCCCACGCCAGCCGGCAGGCGGCGGCGGGGGACCCGACGTAGGGCACGCCCGCGAGGTCGAGCACCGCGCGGAGGGCGCCGTCCTCGCCCGTGGCGCCGTGCAGGGCGATGAACACCGCGTCGGCGGGGGAGGCGGCCAGACCCGGCAGCAGACCCGAATCGGCGTCCCGGATCTCGACATCGACGCCGACGCGGGAGAGCTCCTCCCACACCTGGGTCCCCGACGAGAGGCTGACCTCGCGCTCGAAGGTCAGCCCGCCTGCGAGGACGACGGCACGCATCGGGTGCCGGCTCGCACCGGCCACCGGTGCTGCAGCGCTGGCGGTGTCCGTCATGCGCGATCCTCCTCGAATCGGTCGCTGGTAGCAGGCCCGACGAGCGGCTCGACGTCAGGCACCTGGGGCGTGCCGCGGCCGGTGCCGCCGATCGCGCGGAAGGCACCGGTGTCGACGCCGTCGAAGGTGGAGTGCAGGTCCAGCTCGGCCTCGATGACGCGGGCCAGCCGGCGCACCCCCTCCCGGATCTGGTCGGGCTCGGGGTAGCAGTAGGACAGCCGCATGTACTCGCGGCCGCTCCCGTCTGCGTAGAACCCGATGCCCGGCACGTAGGCGACCAGGGCGTTGACCGCGCGCGGCTGCATGAGTTTGGCGTCCAGGCCGTGTGGCAGCTTCAGCCACACGTAGAAACCGCCGTCGGGCCGGGTCCAGGTGGTGCCGGCCGGCATGAGCGCATCCAGGGACTCCAGGGTGGCGTCCCGGCGCTCCCGGTAGAGCTCGGTGAACAGCTTGATCTGCTCGCGCCAGGGCTGGGTGTCCAGGTACCGGGCGACGGCGTACTGGGTCAGGGACGGCGGGCAGAGCACCTGCGCCTCCGTGGCCAGGACCAACTTCTCCCGGACGGCGAGCGGAGCGAGGACCCACCCGACCCGGAGGCCCGGCGAGAAGGTCTTGGAGAACGAGCCGAGGTAGATGACCCGCTGGGAGTCCCGTGCCCGCAGCGCCCGCATCGGCTCGTGGTCGAAGCCGAGCAGGCCGTAGGGGTTGTCCTCCACGATGAGCAGGTCGTACCGCTCGGCGATCGCCATGATCGCCTCGCGTCGCGGCTCGGAGAGGGTGACGCCGGCCGGGTTGTGGAAGTTGGGCACCGTGTAGAGGAACTTCACCCGGTCCCCGTTGGCGCGGCACTCCTGCAGCGCCTGCTCCAGCGCCTCTGGGATCAGCCCGTCGCCGTCCATGGGGACGTGCCGGACCCGCGCCTCCGAGGCCTGGAAGACCCCGAGAGCCCCCACGTAGGACGGCCCCTCGGCCAGGATGACGTCGCCGGGGTCGCAGAACACACGGGTGACGAGGTCCAGGGCCTGCTGGGAGCCCACCGTGACGACAACCTCGCTGGGCGAGGCGTCGGTGATGCCCTCCAGGGCCATGACGTCGCAGATCCGCTCCCGCAGCCGCGGGTCACCCTGACCCGAGCCGTACTGGAGGGTCTGCGCGCCCATGCCCGAGACGAGGTCGCCGATCATCGAGCCCACGATGTCGAGCGGCAGCGCGGTCACGGCCGGCATGCCGCCGGCGAGGGAGACCACCTCGGGCCGGCTGACGACGGAGAACAGTGCGCGGATCTCCGAGGTCTTCATCCCGTGCGTGCGTGCTGCGTACCGGTCGGCCAGGGGGTCCAGCCGCGGATGACGCGGAACGACGTGGGGATGCGCACCGTGGGTCAGGTGCGTCCCCGGCTGGGGGCCGGACGGAGAGGTCACCTTCAGGAGTGTAGGCAGCCGGTTCGATGACACTGTCGACCTACCGGTTGACACGGCGGCCAAATGCCGCCCCTCAGCCGCGTCGAGCCCAGCCCGACGCTCGTCGAGGAGGCCTCCGGCCCCCGCTTCTCGGGCCGCCTCGCTGTGCGGCTCACGTCGGGCCGCCTCGCAGGGCGGAGCACCCCTTACACCGGGTTGGGCAGGACGAACGTGCCGGTCGGAGGGTCTGCCTCGGCGGGCAGGAACAGCCGCTGCACGGCGGCCAGGACGGCGTGGGCGACCGCGCTGCGTACCCGGGCGTAGAGCAGCAGCAGCCGGTCCACCGGATGGGAGAGGTAGACGCAGTCGAGCCGCACGGCGGGCATGCGGGTCATCCGCAGCAGGTCCCAGGTCTTCGGGTGCGAACCCAGGTCCAGCATGCCGGTCCGGGCGAGGACCTCGCGGCGGGCGAGGTTGGCGAACTGCTCCCCGACGGTGGAGGAGGGCCCGGATCCGGTGCCGTAGTAGTAGCTGGCGACCCCACGGGCGTGCTCGGAGGCGTGTGCGTCCAGGTGCAGGGAGATGAAGAGGTCGGCACGGGCGTCGTTGGCGAATGCGGTGCGCTCGGCCGGCGCGGGGTTCTGGTCCCGCCCGCGGGTGAGGTACACGGTGGCGCCGGCGGCGGCCAGCCGCCCCTCGATGCGGGAGGCCAGGTCGAATACCAGATCTGCCTCGGTCGTCTCCCCGGCGGTGAACCCGGTCTCCGTGCCGCCGTGGCCGGGGTCGACGACGATGCGCCGGCCGATCAGGTGTGGTCCGCTCTCCACGAACGAGGCGCTCTGCCGCAGGAGCTGGGGACGGCCGCCGGTCACCTTCCGGCCCAGCTGGCGTAGCGCGCGCAGGGTGGCCGGACCGCAGGTCCCGTCGGAGGTCAGGCCGTAGTCGCGCTGGAAGGTGCGCAGGCCGACCTCGGTCTCCGGACCGAAGACGCCGTCGACCGGTCCGGCGTCGTAGCCCAGCTCGTGCAACCGGTCCTGCAGGTTGATGACGTCGTC
>JAOPWM010000014.1 GCA_025965695.1 Blastococcus sp. | reverse complement strand
ACGCCGCCTTCTCCGGCACGAAGAAGATCGGCTCACACGCGTCGGCGATCTCGGCGGCGAGCTCAACGTTCTTGGGACCGAGCGCGGCCAGCATGACCGGGATCCGCTCCCGCACGGGGGTGTTGATCAGCTTCAGTGGCTTGCCCAGGCCGGTGCCCTGGTCGGCCGGCAGCGGGATCGTGTACTTCTTGCCCTGATGCTCGAGGCGCTCGCGGCGCCACACCGTTCGGCAGATCTCCACGATCTCCCGGGTGCGCTGCAGCGGGGCGTCGTAGGGGACGCCGTGCCAGCCTTCGATGACCTGCGGGCCCGACGCGCCCAGGCCGAGGGTGAAGCGGCCGTCAGAGACATAGTCCAGCCCCGCGGCCGTCATCGCGGTGAGCGCCGGCGTGCGGCTGTAGATCGGGAAGATTCCGCTCAGCAGCTCGACCCGTTCGGTCACCGCCGCGAGGTAGCCCAGCTGGCTCACCGCGTCGAAGGTGTACACCTCGGCCACCATGGCCAGATCGAGCCCGGCAGCCTCCAGATGGCGGATCTCCGCCGCGGTCTCCTGGAACCCACCGCTGTAACTGGCCTGGATACCGATGCGCACGTGCACTCCCTCGCTGTCGCGGCGCCCCCGTCGGCACCACCGGGAACGCTAGCTGCCGGCGCTGCAACCACTACCGGAGTGGCCGCTCAGAGCGGGCGCGTGACCCCGATGACGTCGGCGACGACGGGGACACCGTCGATCTCCCGGGGCATACGGCTCGCGCTGCGCGCGTCGGCCAGGTCCACCTTCACGACGTAGCCGCTGTCCCGGCGGGCCAGTCCGATGCCGACGACACCGGGGTCGGCGGACAGCCGTGCGGCCAGGGCGCTCCTGGCGGCCCTGGCGGTGGCCCGGTCGGTCATGAAGCCCATGGTGCCCCTCCCGGGGCCGCGGCGACAGCCTGAGCCCGCTCAGGGGTGAGGTCAGCAGGGCACCCAGGTCGCCCCGAGCACGGCCAGGACGGTGTCCAGGGGATTCGCGAAGGTGACCCCGCCGCCGCTGGAGCCGCCGGTCGCGCTGCCGGCGAAGAGGAGCCCGGTCGGTGCGCGGTCCCGGCTGCGCCAGACCACCGAACCACTGTCACCCCCGGCACTGAAGGAGCCGACGAGACCATGGATCTCGATCTGGTCGTCGAACCGGTGGACGACGCCGTCGTACTGGACCGCCACAGCGTCGACCTCCACCGCCGTGATCCGCCCGCGGGTGTGTCCGGTCGTGCGGCCGACCTTCTCGACCGCCTCGTCGGGATCGACGTCGAGACCGGCGGGTACTGCACCGGTCAGGGGTCCGCCGGGCAGGTCGCCCGGGTTGGCCGTGATGTCCGGCGCCAGCGCGGCGACGGCGGCGTCCACCCGGTTGGGCGGTCCGGCACCGAAGCGCTCGAAGGCCGTCAGCGTCGCCACCCCGTCCGCCGGCCGGCCGCCGTCGGCGGGGCCCGGCTGGAGGACGGGGTCGCCCGGAGCCGCCGCGCCGCTCGCCGCCAGCACGTGGTTGTTGGAGAGGATCGACAGCCCGGCAGCGGTGCGCACGAACCCGCCCAGCGTCCCGGCGGTCACCGCCGGATGTGCCACGGACAGCCCGGGCCGCAGCGGGCGGACCCGCTGCCGCAGCTCTGCCGGACCAGGGCGGGAGAGCGCCCTCACCGGGCCGATGACCTGGACGTCGACCACGGCGGCCGCCGCGGCGCCCAGGTCGGGAAGCAGGGCCCGGTCGGACTCCCGCTGCAACCGGATGGCGACCCCGACCCGCCTGCCGGCCGTCGGGGTGAGGCCCACCGCGACCCAGGGCCAGGGGGCATCCGGGCCGGCCGCCTCGGCCACGGCCGGGGCCGCCGGCAGGCGCTCGAGGATGCGGGCCTTGAGCTCGCGGGCGGAGTCGGGATGCACGGTGGAGGCCTCCGGGGGCAGGGGAGGAGAGGAACGCCGGTGACGCTAGGAGCCACCTCTGACGGTTTCGGTCGCCCGGCAGCCGCACCGTGTCGCGCCGGCCTGCTCCCGTGTGCGCCCGGCTGCGGGTAGCCTCGGTCCCACTGCCGGGAGCCCCCCGGGAAGGCGAGTGCGGCGTCCGGGAAGAGCACCGGTCGCAGCCCCGTTACCCGGGTGTCGTCCGCCCCGGCGGGCGATCGCGGGCCTGTGGCCGCGCATGTGAGGGACCCGGCTTTGACCGGTCTCCGAGGCGCGGGTATCGTGGTCAGCTGTGCCCAGGGTGCCCTGGGCCTGCTCCCGTTCGCGGTGCGCCTGGGTGACCTTCGGGTTGCCGGGGTCCACCTCCTGGCCATTGCACGACATGGTGGTCCGGAAGGTGGCGGCGCCGAGTCGCGAGGGGCAACCGAGTTCGGTCCGACATCGGGCCGGTCCCGGGAAGGGCGACACGCCCGACCTCGGGGGCCGGACGGTACGTCGCGGCCGGGTCGGGAAGGTCCTCCAGCAGGGCTGGCACCCAGGTACCACCAGCAGAGCACCACATTCGAGAGCACGACCCAGCGCAGGTAGGAGATCAAGGCCACCCATGCCCACGATCAACCAGCTGGTCCGCAAGGGCCGCGAGGACAAGGTCGAGAAGACCAAGACTCCGGCGTTGAAGGGTTCGCCCCAGCGCCGCGGAGTCTGCACGCGCGTCTACACGACGACGCCGAAGAAGCCGAACTCGGCGCTGCGCAAGGTCGCCCGCGTCCGGCTGACCAGCGGCATCGAGGTGACCGCCTACATCCCGGGTGTCGGCCACAACCTGCAGGAGCACTCGATGGTGCTCGTGCGCGGTGGCCGTGTGAAGGACCTCCCCGGCGTGCGGTACAAGATCATCCGCGGCTCGCTGGACACCCAGGGTGTCCGCGGCCGCAAGCAGGCGCGCAGCAAGTACGGCGCCAAGAAGGAGAAGAGCTAATGCCGCGCAAGGGCCCCGCGCCGAAGCGTCCGCTCGTCGTCGACCCGGTGTACCAGTCGCAGTTGGTCACCCAGCTGGTGAACAAGGTCCTGGTCGACGGCAAGCGCTCGGTCGCCGAGGCGATCGTCTACGGCGCCCTCGAGGGCGCCCGCGCCAAGAGCGACACCGACCCGGTCGTCACGCTCAAGCGCGCGCTGGACAACGTGAAGCCGGCCCTCGAGGTTCGCAGCCGCCGTGTCGGTGGTGCGACCTACCAGGTGCCGGTCGAGGTCCGCGCCTCGCGGAGCACCACGCTCGGCCTGCGCTGGCTGATCCAGTACAGCCGGGCCCGTCGCGAGAAGACGATGACCGAGCGTCTGATGAACGAGCTGCTCGACGCGAGCAACGGCCTCGGTGCCGCTGTGAAGCGGCGCGAGGACACGCACAAGATGGCCGAGTCGAACAAGGCCTTCGCGCACTACCGCTGGTGACACCCGTTCACCTGCACCCGCTGCCCGCGGGAAGCCCGGGCGACCCCCGGAACCCGCACGCGGACCCGAAAGAAGAGGAGTAAGAGATGGCCGACATGGCCCAGCTCGCCAAGACCCGCAACATCGGGATCATGGCGCACATCGACGCCGGCAAGACCACGACGACGGAGCGCATCCTCTTCTACACCGGTATCAACTACAAGATCGGTGAGGTCCACGACGGCGCGGCCACGATGGACTGGA
>JAOPWM010000307.1 GCA_025965695.1 Blastococcus sp. | reverse complement strand
TCGGCGTGCGCATCGTGATCGCCCCCGACTCCTTCAAGGGCACCGTGGCCGCGGACCTGGCCGCTGAGGCGATCGCACGGGGCCTCGCTCGGGCCCTTCCGGCGGCCGAGGTCGTCGTGCTGCCCGTCGCCGACGGTGGGGAGGGCACGGTCGCGGCGGCGCTGCGGGCCGGGTACTGGCCGCGGTCCGCGCGGGTGAGCGGCCCGGACGGGCGGCCGGTCGAGGCCACCATCGCCGTCAACGGCAGCACCGCAGTGGTCGAGCTCGCGTCCGCGGCCGGCATGGGACTCGCCCCGCCCGCCGTGCTGGCCGCCTCCACCCGTGGCGTCGGCGAACTGTTGCTGGCAGCGCTCGACACAGGCGCCCGGCGACTGGTGCTCGGCATCGGCGGCAGTGCCACCACCGACGGTGGGGCCGGGATGCTGCAGGCACTCGGCCTCCGGCTGCTGGACGTCGACGGCGCCGACGTGCCGCCCGGCGGTGCCGGGCTGGCTCGGCTGGACCGGGTGGACGCCGCCGGCGCCGACCCCCGGCTGGCCGAGATCGAGTTGGTCGTGGCCACCGACGTCACCAACCCGCTCACCGGGCCCACCGGAGCCGCGGCGGTCTTCGGCCCGCAGAAGGGCGCCTCGCCGGACGACGTGGCGGCCCTGGACGCCGCCCTCGTCCGGTACGCGGCGGTCCTGCGGCGGGACCTCGGTGTGGACGTCGCCGCTTCCCCCGGGGCGGGTGGCGCGGGTGGGACGGCGGCCGGCGCGCTGGCGCTCGGCGCCCGGCTGGTGTCGGGTGCGGGGCTCGTGTGCGACCTCGTCGGCCTCTCCGAGGCGATCGCCGGTGCGGCCCTGGTCATCACCGGTGAAGGCGCCCTGGACGAGCAGACCCTCTCCGGCAAGGCGCCGGCCGAGGTCGCCGCGCGGGCGCGCGCCGCCGGGGTGCCGTGCCTGGCACTGGCCGGTGTGGTCACGCTGAGCCCGGACCGGTTCACCGCGGCCGGTTTCACCGCTGCGCACGCGCTGACCGAGATCGAGCCCGACGTGGCGCGCTGCCGGGCCGAGCCGCAACGGCTGCTGGCCGACCTGGCCGCACGTGTGGTTCTGCCGTTGGTGAGTTAGCTCCACGACCCAAGGACCCTGGCCCGGTCGGGCAGGCAGGGACCACGCTCCCGGTATGACGGAGGAGCCCGTCCGGCCGCTGGTGCTCGTCGACGTCCGCCCGTCGGCGTGCGGCTACCAGGCGCTGCTCTGGGCCCTGCGGGAGACCGAGCGGCGGGACGCCGTCCTCCTGGCTGTCACCGTGTGGCCCGGCGACCCCGCCCAGCCCGACGACGGCCGGGCGGAGATGGAACAGGCGCTCACCGCGATGGTCGAGCGCGCCGTCCAGGAGACCGGCGTGCACGGCCGGACCCGCGTCGCGGCGCTCACCCACCCGGTGACGGTCGCCGACATCGCCGTCGAAACGGGCGCCGAACTCCTGGTGATGGGTTCCGAGGAGGTGCCGTCATGATCGATCAGACCGACTCCGTCGTCGCCGTGGACGAGGAGGAGCGGCGTGGTCCACGGGTCGTCGTGGGCATCGACTTCTCGCCGGGGGCGCGGGCGGCGCTGCTGTTCGCGCTGCACGACGCGGCCCGCCGTGGCGTGCCGGTCGAGGCAGTGTCGGCGTACCGGCCGCCGGACTACTGGATGGACTTCTACGCCGTCGCGAGCTACCAGCCCGATGAGGTCCGGGAGGCGGCGCTCGACCGGCTCCGGACCTTCGTCGCCGGGGTCGTGCCCGACGGACCGCGGCCGCCGCCGCAGGTGCACCTGCGAGCCGTGATGGGCACCGCCGCCGACGTGCTGACTCTCGAGTCCCACGACGCCGACCTGCTCGTCGTCGGCAGCCGGGGTCACGGCGGTTTCACCAGCATGCTGCTGGGATCGGTGAGCATGCAGTGCGCGCAGCACGCCTCGTGCCCGGTGACCGTCGTCCATTCGCCGGAGGGCCGCCATCAGCGGCTGCACCTGCGCCGCAGTCGGCAGGGCGAGCAGGTCGGCTGACTCCGTCCGGAGCCGCGACCGGCCCTCAGATCAGACCGAGGGCCGCGGCCACGAGCAGCCCGAGCCCGACGAGGAGGAGCAGCACGATCACCACGGTGACCAGCAACGGGACGACGACCCAGCGGCGCTTGAACCGACGGGGGCGTCTGGCGTCGGGCGGCGCGCTCGCGGGGGGCTCGGGCGGCCCTCTCCGTGCCGGCCCGCTGTCGGCCTTGCGGTCCCGATGACGATCGGCGAGATGGCGGGCCTGGTCACGGGCGTCGCGGGCGACCGAGCTCAACAGCGCCCGGGACGCCGACGCCAGCGCCCGCAGGTCAGCGGCGTCGAGCCGTTCCACCGAGCCGGCGGGCAGGGAGCCGCGGGCGGGCGGGGCGGCCGGCGTCGCGACCGACGGCGGGGGAGGAGGCGAGCCGGGAGGAGGCCCGGCGAGGACCGCGTCCAACTGGCGCCGGGTCAGCTCGGCTGCGCTGCGCGTGGCCGGATCCTTCGTCAGGAGGCCGCGGAGGATCGGCTCGAGGGGACCTGCCCGGAGCATCGGTGCGGGATGCTCCGAGACGACGGACATCATCGTGGCCATGGCCTCGCCCCGCGCGAACGGCGGCCGACCCTCGACGGCTGTGTACAGCGTGGCCCCGAGCGACCAGAGGTCGACCGGTGGGCGCGGTTCCTCCCCATTGACCCGCTCGGGCGCCATGTAGGCCGGCGAGCCGATGAGCGCTCCATGGGTCGTCAGGCTGGAGTCGCCCGTCGTGGTGGCGATCCCGAAATCGGTGAGGCAGGCATGGCCGTTCCGACCGACCAGGACGTTGGCCGGCTTCACGTCGCGATGGACGATGCCGGCGCGGTGTGCGGCGTCGAGGGCGGCGAGGACGTCCAGTCCGATCCGGGCCACGGCGGCCGGCGGCAACGGTCCCTGCTCCTCGAGGATTTCCTGCAGGCTGCGTGCGGACAGGTGTTCCATCACCAGCCAGGGCTTACCGTCCTGCTCGACCACGTCGTACACCCTGGTCACACAGGGGTGGTCCAGGCGGGCGGCGGCGCGGGCCTCGCGCATGGTCCGTTCGCGAAGGATCGTGCGCTCCTCGTCGGTCAGATCGACGGAGAAGGTGACCTCCTTGAGGGCGACCTCACGCTCGAGCACCCGGTCGGTCGCGAGCCACACGGTGCCCATCCCGCCGCGGCCCAGGACCTCGGAGAGCGCATAGCGACCGGCGACGAGACGGGTCCGCGGCCCGGTGTCGGCACTCATGGTCGGTCCTTACCCTCCGGCTGGGGTCAGGATTCGTCGGTGGCGCCCTCGTCGTCGCTCTGGGCCTCCAGATCCGCTGCCTGCTCGGGCGTCTCCTGCTCGAGGGCGATGTCGCGCGGCTGGGGCATGGCGGGCTCGGGTGGGGTCATGGTTCGAGCCTCCCGCACCCGACGGCCTTCCGCCCGGCGTGGACGGCGACGTGAGGGGTGGGCCTCGATCGGGTTGCGCACGGCTGGCTTGGGCATAGTGCGGCGGTGACCTCTCTGCCCGCGGACGCCGACCGCCGCCCCGTGCCCGTGCGCACGATCCTGACCACGATCGGTCTGGTCCTCGCGACGGCGCTGCTGCTCTACATCGTCCTGCACATCCGCCAGGTGCTGACCTGGATCGTCGTCGGAGCCTTCTTCGCCGTGGCGCTCTACCCGGTGGTCGGCTGGGTACAGCGGCGGTTGCTCGGAGGCCGGCGACGGGCGCTGGCCACGTTCCTGGTCTTCCTGGTCGTCCTCGTCCTCCTGGCGGCCGTGATCGCAGCGTTCGCGGTGCCCTTGGCGAACGAGGCGACCAAGGTGGCCGGGCAGCTCCCCGGCCTGATCGCCGACGCCCGGGCCGGACGCGGCCCGATCGGCGACCTGCTGCAGCGCACCCACGCGCTGGAATGGGTGCAGAACAACCAGGACAAGATCAGCAATTTCGCCAACGGTCTCACCGCGCCCGCCGCCGCGGTGGCCTCCGGGTTCGCCACGGGGATCGCGGGCGCCCTCACCGTGTTCGTGCTCGCCTACCTCATGGTGCTCGAGGGCCCGAAGGTGATCGACGGGGCGATCAACGTCTTCCCGCCCGCAACCGGCGAGCGCATCGGCCGCGTCGGTGCGGACTGCGCCAAGTCGGTCACCGGATACCTGTCGGGCAACCTGTTGATCAGCGTGATCTGCGGCGGGCTCACGTACGTCGTCCTGCTGATCTCGGGAGTGCCTTTCGCGGGCCTGATCGCACTGTTCGTCGGCATCGCGGACCTCCTCCCGCTGGTCGGCGCCACGATCGGCGGCACGGTCGCCGTGCTGGCCGGATTCATCCATTCGGTCCCGGCAGGCATCGCGGTGGTGGTGTTCTTCGTGCTCTACCAGCAGCTGGAGAACCATCTGCTGCAGCCGCTGATCTTCGCGCGGACGGTGAAGCTCAATCCGCTCACCGTGATCGTCGCGATCCTCATCGGGGCGGAGCTCATGGGAATCCTCGGGGCATTGCTCGCCATTCCGGTCGCCAGCATCATCCAGGTCATCCTCCGTGATGTGTGGGACCACCGACGGGGTCAGCTGAAGGACGAGCCGACCGTGGGGGAGGACCGGATGCCGGCGCTCGCCGCGGACGGAGTCAGTGGTCGGACTGCCGGAGCAACCGCGCGTCGATCGTGACGGAGCGCCGGCAGCGCGGGAGGTGCGAGGACAGCGCACTGAGCGCGTAGGCGACGGCCTCGCCCGCGGCCGTGTCGAGGTTGCCAGGGCCCGGGAGTACGGCTGACAGCGCGCCGCCGCGGGCACTGCGTCGCCGGTTCGCGGTCGCCCTGGGTCCTCGGCTGCGGAGCGACAGGGCAGCTCCGGCACTCCGCTCCACGCCACCGCAACCGTTTGCTGTCCCGCCGCTCACTCATGGCGCCGACTGGGCGGCGATACCGCCACCGGCGGCTCGTCCCCGTGCGCCGGCGGTGCCCGCCGTGGCCCGCCGTGAGTCGAAGCGCGAAGCGGCCGGCTCCGGGACTCGGACCGACGCAGCGGCAGTCGTTCCGGAACTGGGTTTCGTCGCGAAACGCGCGGCGGAGCGTCCATGGGGCCGTGGGACGACGGCCGCACCGGGCACGAGTCGTCGTCCCGTGGTCGGGATCCGGCGCCCATCCGGGCTCGCGCCGACGTCGTGCAGCGAGGTTATCGGAGAGTTACTTGACACCTGTGAGCACCACCACACAGGATTGGCGCCACGCGTCGCAAACGATTGCGACAGCTCGGACCCGGAACGGGAGCTTCGATGGCGAAGCAGGACAAGCCAGGACACGTCACACGCCGGGGATGGTCGGGAACGACCGTCCGAGCGGTCGCGACCAGTGCCGTCGTTCTCCTCGCGGTAGCGGCGTGCGGCAGCAAGCCCAGCGACAACGCGGGCTCGGGCAACAGCAAGGACCCCATCGTCGTCGGCATCTCGCTTCCGCTCACCGGCGACTTCTCCCAGCCCGGTGGCGAGGCCCGGAAGGGCTACGAGATCTGGCGCGACCAGGTCAACGCCGCCGGTGGCCTGCTCGGGCGCCAGGTCGAGCTCAAGATCACCGACGACGCCAGCAACCAGGACACCGTCGTCACCGACTACACGAAGCTGATCACCCAGGACAACGTCGACCTGCTGCTCGGCACCTTCTCGACGCTGCTGAACTTCCCGGCCTCCGCCGTCGCGGAGAAGAACGGGATGCTCTACGTCGAGCCCGCCGGCGGTGCTCCGAAGATGTTCGACCGCGGCTTCAAGAAGCTGTTCTTCGCCCAGCAGGCGACGGCGCAGCACCAGCCGGACGTCTTCGTCGACTACATCAAGGGCCTGCCGGAGAACGAGCGGCCGAAGACCGCCGCCTACCCGACGCAGGACGACCCGTTCACCACGCCGGTGATCGAGTCGATGCAGAAGCAGCTCGAGGACCTCGGCGTCCAGACCGTCTACACCACGACGTACCCGGCTGACGCGACGAACTTCCAGACCATCGCCAGCGCCATCGCGGCGGCGAAGCCGGACCTGATCGCGCAGGGTGCGGTCTTCGAGGACGGCGTGGGCCTGGTGCGCTCCCTGCAGCAGCTGAACTACTCGCCGAAGATGCTGTTCCAGACCTCGGCCCCCAGCAATGCCAGCCAGTACAGCGACGGCATCGGCAAGGCGAACACCGAGGGCGTCTTCTACACGGTCAGCTGGAACGAGAAGGCGACGACACCGAACAACGACACGTTCGTCGCCGAGTACGCCAAGCGCTTCGACGGCGGGATCCCGGCCGAGGACGCCGCGGACGCCTATGCCGCGGCGCAGGTGGTCCAGGCGGCCGTGGAGGCGGTCGGATCGCTCGACCAGGACAAGCTGGCCGAGTGGCTGCACGGCAACAAGGTGGAGACCATCCTCGGTTCGCTGGCCTGGGACGAGACGGGTGCTCCGACGTCGGACTTCCTGCTCGCCCAGTGGCAGAAGGGTGCGCCGGAGATCGTCGCCCCGAAGGATGCCGCCACCGTCACCACGGTCGTGTCCAAGACGCCCTGGGAGTGACCGCTCGCCCGGTGGCCCGTCTCCGGACGGGCCACCGGGGCCCAGCCCCCCTCCTGAACTCCGGAAGAGGAATGCATGACCCAGCTGGTGCAGGCACTGGTGCTCGGGCTGCTCATCGGCGGCGTCTACGCCCTGATGGCGAGCGGGCTGACGTTGATCTTCGGCGTCATGAACATCATCAACGTCGCGCACGGGGCACTGCTCATCCTGGTCGCCTTCATCACCTGGAAGATCTGGTCGCTGACCGGGGTCGACCCGATCCTGCTGGCCGTCGTGATGACCCCGCTCATGTTCGGGTTCGGCTGGCTGCTCTACAAGGGCGTGCTGTCCCGGATCAGCGGTAGCTCGCCCGGGATGTCGGTGCTCCTGACGTTCGGGATCGCAATCACCATCGAGGGCGTCCTCAACGTCACGGCGGGCAACAAGTTCCGCTCGGCCACGCCGTCCTACTTCTCCGAGTCCTACCGGGTGCTCGGGATCTCGCTGCCGAAGGCGCAGGTGTACGGCTGCCTCGCCGCGGTGCTCGTCCTGGGCCTGCTCTACGTCGTGCTCGCCCGGACCTGGACCGGCCGCGCGATCCGCGCGACCGCCCAGAACTCCTCGGGGGCCGCACTCGTCGGCATCCAGGCGAGTGCCGTCGCCGCGCTCGCCTTCGCCATCGGCACGGCCACGACCGGCGTCGGCGGCTCCATCCTGTCGGTGCTCTACCCCTTCTTCCCGGCGTCGCACTACGACTGGATCTCGCGGCTGCTCGGGATCATCGTGCTGGGCGGGATGGGCAGCCTGGCCGGCGCACTCATCGGCGCCCTGATCCTCGGGCTGGCAGAGACGCTGACGGCGACCTACGGCTCACTGCAGTGGTCGACGCTCATCTTCTACGCCGTGATCCTCGTGGTGCTCCTGTTCCGCCCCCAGGGCCTCTTCGGCTCGCGACTGCGCCAGGACGTGATGGCATGACCGTCGTCGACTCGCTTCGCCGGCTGACCGCGGGCCGCACCGCCAGGCTCGCCGTCCTCGCGGTGTTCGTCGTCCTCGGGCTGTACCCGGTCTTCGCGCCCTATGCGGCCTATGAGCAGGGCGTCCTGCTCCTCGCCTTCCTGATGGCACTCATGGCGGTGAGCTGGAACATCATCTCCGGGTTCGCCGGCTACGTGTCCCTGGGGCACAGCGTCTTCCTGGGGCTGGGCGCCTACACCGGTGGCCTGCTCGCCGAGAAGTTCGAGGTCAACCCGCTCTGGTTCATGCCGGTCGGCGGGCTGCTCGCCTTCGTCGCGGCGGCACTCGTCGGCATGGTCGTGCTCCGGGCCCGAGGCCACGCCTTCGTCATCATCACGATCGCCCTGCTGCTGTCGATGCAGGTCCTGGTCAACAACTTCTCGTCGATCACCCACGGGTCCAACGGTGTCAACGTGCTGCTGCCGTTCTGGTCGTCGGACTACCAGAACATCCCGTTCTACTACCTCTTCCTCGGGCTGCTCCTGCTCACGGTCGGCTTCGCCGCGTGGGTGCGGCGCACGAAGTTCGGCACCGGCCTGCTGGCGATCCGCGAGGACGAGGACAAGGCCGCGGCGATCGGCGTCAACACGACCCGGTACAAGGTGCTGGCGTATGCGGCCAGCGCGTTCCCCATCGGGGTCGCCGGCGTCGTCTACGCCTACTTCCTGTCGTTCCTCAACCCGATCGGCGCCTTCAGCCTGCTGACCAGCGTCACGATCGTGCTCTCCGCGCTCGCCGGCGGTCGCGGCACGCTCTGGGGTCCGGTCCTCGGCGCGTTCGTGGTGTCGGTGGTCACCGAGGTCGCGAACGTCTACGGCGGTGGCTCGCAGAGCCGGCTGCTCGTCCTCGGCCTCGCTCTCGTCCTGGTCGTGCTGTTCCTGCCCATGGGGATCCTGCCGGCGCTCTCCGCCCGGCTGGCCCGGCGGCGGGCCGCCCGGCAGGCGGTCGAGTACACCGACCAGGCCGGTGTCGCGACCGCCCGGACGCCGATCGTCGTGTCGCCCCGGTCGGCACCCGCCGCGGAGCGGTCGGCCGCGCCGCTGCTGGAGATCCGGGGCGCGAAGAAGAGTTTCGGCGGGCTGCGCGCCGTCGACGGTGTCGACCTCACGGTGGAGGCGGGTTCGATCACCGCGCTCATCGGGCCGAACGGCTCCGGGAAGACGACCCTGTTCAACCTGGTCACCGGCGCGATGCCCCTGGGTGACGGCGAGATCTGGTTCGACGGAACACGGATCGACCGCCTGCCGCCCTGGGAGCGGGCGCACCTCGGCCTGGGGCGCACCTTCCAGATCACCCGGCTGTTCAAGAGCATGACGGTGCTGGAGAACGTCGTGGCCCCGTTGCCCTCGGCCAGCTGGGGACTCATGGTCAAGGACGCCGTCAGCGGGCGGGAGGCGGAGCGGGCGCGGGAGCTGCTGGACTTCGTCGGTCTGGGCCGCTTCGGTGATCAGCAGGCCGGCGCCCTGTCCTACGGCCAGCAGAAGCTCGTCGAGCTGGCGCAGGTCCTGATGCTCGAGCCGAAGATGATCCTGCTCGACGAGCCGGCCGGCGGGATCAACCCGACGCTGGTCAACCGGATGGTCGAGATCATCCGCGACCTCAACCGGCAGGGGATCGCCTTCCTCGTGGTCGAGCACAACATCCCGCTGGTGCTGGACCTGTGCGACCCGGTCGCAGTGCTCAGCCGCGGACAGGTGATCGCCCAGGGGCCGCCGTCCATCGTGCGCGCCGACCCGGCCGTGCTCGAGGCCTACCTCGGCCCGGAGTGGCTCCCGGCGAAGCCCGTTCCCGACGTGGTCCTCGACCAGCCGTCCCTCTCCGTGAAAGGTGGCTGACCGGTGCTGACCATCTCCGGTGTCTTCGCCGGGTACGGCGGTGGCGATGTCCTCCAGGGCCTCGACCTCGAGGTGCCGACGGGCGCGATCACCTGCATCGTCGGGCCGAACGGCGCCGGCAAGTCGACGGTGCTGCGGGTCGTCAGCGGCCTGCTCAAGCCCCGGCTGGGCACCATCGACCTCGACGGGGTCCGGTTGGACCAGCTCGGCTGCGCCGGCGTGCTCGCCAAGGGCGTCGCCCAGGTCCCGCAGTCGCAGGCGCTGTTCCCGCAGATGACCATCCGGGAGAACGTCCTGCTCGGCGGCTACACACTGCGCCGGGACAAGTCCCTGCTGAACAAGCGGTACGACCACGTCAGCGAGCTCATCCCGATCGTGGCCGAGCGCTCGAACGACAAGGCCGGAAACCTCTCCGGCGGTCAGCGGCGCATGGTCGAGATCGCGCGCTGCCTGATGGTCGACCCGAGCGTGCTGCTCCTCGACGAGCCGTCCCTCGGCCTGGACCCGAAGAGCCTCACCGGGGTCTCCCAGCTCGTGCGGGACGCCAACGCAGCAGGGACGACGGTGCTGCTCGTCGAGCAGAACGTGCGGCTCGGCCTCAGCATGGCGACCCACGGGGTCGTCCTCGAGGGCGGGCGGGTGCGGCTGGAGGCGCCGGCGGGCGAGCTCATGGCCAACCCCGAGGTCGCGGAGCTGTACCTCGGCGGGCACGCCGGCGAGAGCCGTACCGCCCGCGTGGGCGGAACGTCGCTCCCGGCCGATGCCGGCACCGGCCGGTGACGCCGGGCGCGCTCCCTCCTCCGTTCGCCGGGTTCAGCGCGCAGGAGTTGACGCGCCGGCGGGGGGCGCTCGACGCCGTGATGCAGCAGGAGGGGGTGGACCACGTCCTCCTGTACGGCGCCAACCGCTCGGGCAGCGCCGTCTCCTGGCTGACGCAGTGGCCGGTCACCCGTGAGGCGCACGTCCTGGTCACGCGGGGCGAGCCGGACGTGCTGCTCGTCAGCTTCTACAACCATGTCCCGGAGGCGCGCCGGCGGGCGCCCGCGGCCGACGTCCGGTTCGCCGGGGACGATCCCGCGGGAAACCTCGCCGAGCTGTTGCGCGCCCGCGGTGGCGAGGGGCGCCCCGTCGGGTTCGTCGGGTCACTGCCCTACGACCAGTACGCGGTGCTGGCCGAGGGCCGGCGTCTGGTCGATCTCTCCCGTGCCCATACGCGGTTGCGCATGCGGAAGTCCGACGAGGAGGTGCGCGCGCTGCGACACGCGGCGACGCTCACCGACGCCGCCGCGGCCGCGCTGGTCGGCGGACCGCTGGTGGGCTGTACCGAGCACGAGCTCACCGCACGGATCGAGCAGGCCTACGTCTCCGGCGGCGGCATGCACCACATCCACTACGTGGGGGTCACGCCCATGTCGGCGCCGGACCGGTCGGTGCCGGCCCAGTGGCCCAGCTCCCGGCGGGTGACGGCCGGTGACCTCCTCACCTTCGAGCTGAGCGCGGCCGTGGCCCCGGAGTACTCGGGCCAGCTGTTGCGCTCGGTGACCGTGGCCGCGGAACCGAGCGCGCAGGTGCAGCGGCTGCACGAGGTGGCCGAGGCCGCACTCGACGCGGTGGCCGCACGATTGCGGCCCGGCGTGCACGCCGAAGAGCTCGTCGAGGCCGCCGGCGTCATCGAGGACGCCGGCTTCACCACCGTGGACGACCTCGTCCACGGCTTCGGCGGGGGCTACCTGCCCCCGGTCATCGGCTCCCGCAGCCGGGCGATCCGGCCGACCCCCGACGTGACGCTGGAGGCCGGCATGACGCTCGTCGTCCAGCCCAACGTCGCCACTCCCGACGGGCGGCTGGGTGTGCAGACCGGGGAGTTGCTGCTGGTGACCGCCGAGGGCGCCGAGCGCCTGCACAGCTTCCCGAGAGGACTGGTGAGGGCCGCATGAGCGGGAGCAACACCGCGGACGTCGTCGTCATCGGCGCCGGGCACAACAGCCTGATCGGCGCGGCGTACCTGGCCGCCGCCGGGCTGGAGGTCGTCGTCCTCGAGGAGCAGCCGCACGTCGGCGGCAACACCGTGACCGAGGAGCTGACGCTTCCCGGCTTCCGGCACGACTCCTGCTCCAGTGCCCACGTCCTCATCCAGACCAACCCGGTGATCCGGGACGACGAACTCGGACTGTCCAAGCACGGCCTGCGCTACGTCCACACCGATCCGGCCGTCGTCCTGCCCCTGACCGACGGGGACGCGCTGGTCATGTCCCGCGACCGCGCCGTGACCGCCGCGGAACTGGCGCGCTGGAACGCCGCCGACGGGGAGGCCTACCTGCGGCTGCTCGCCGACTGGGAGGGCGGCCTCGCCGGCGCACACGCCCGCTGGAACGCCGGCCGCCTCGACCCCGCGTCGTCGACCGCCGACGCCGCGTACGAGGCCCTGCGCTCGCGCTCCGCGCACGAGGTGATCGCCGAGCGGTTCACCTCCGACCAGGCGCGGGACCTGCTGACCTGGCTGTCCTTCGCCACGATCACCGACGTCCGCCGCGCCGGCACCGGGATCCTGCCCTTCTCGATCACCGCCGGCCGGTCACAGTTCGGCTGGGCCACCCCGATCGGTGGCTCGGGCGCGCTGCCCCAGGCGCTGGTGGCCTCCATCGAGTCGCACGGGGGCCGGGTCCACGTGGGCCGGCCGGTCGAGCGGGTGCGGGTCCAGCACGGCCGTGCGGTCGGCGTCGTCACCGCGGACGGGGAGACCTGGGCGGCCCGACGGGCGGTGCTGTCCTCCGCGCACATCACGCACCTGGCCGGGATGCTGGACGGTGCCGAGGCGCCCGCCGAGCTGCGCCGGGCCGCCGACACCTGGCGCCCGGGACTCACGCTGTTCGCCGTCCACCTGGCGACCGACGTGAGCCTCACGTACGACACCCGCACCGGGCCGGTGGCCTCGGTCGCCGGGGGGATCGGGTCGGCGGCCGGCCTGTACGCCCAGCTCGACGCCTTCGCCCGCGGCGAGACGTACAGGGTCGACCCCTGGGTGCTCGTCGTCTGCTCGACCGTCGTCGATCCCGACCGGGCGCCGGACGGGCAGGGTGTCGCCAAGCTGCTGACCTTCGCCCCCCGCGACCTCGCGCACGGAGCAGGATGGGAGGTGGAGCGGGACCGCTTCGCCGCACAGATCGTCGAGCGGACGGCGGAACGGGTGCCGGGACTGCGGCCGGAACACGTGCTCGCGGTGCGCGGTGAGGCCCCGGTCGACCTCGAGGCGCGCAACCGGCACAACGTCGGCGGCTCCTGTCACGGCGGGGAGTTCCAGCTGCCCTCCGGCGAGGTGCTCGTCGGGTGGCCCTCGCACCGGCTGCCGGTCGAGGGCCTCTACCAGACCGGCGCCACGGCGCACCCGGGCGGCTCGGTCTCCGGACGGGCCGGGCGGAACGCAGCACGCATCCTGCTGACCGACCTCGGGATGGACCCGGCGACCGTCATGGGTCCGGGAGCCTGACCGGTCGGCTCAGCCGGCCGGACGGGCCGGACGCTTGGCGAGCGGCGGGGGAGCGGTCGACCCCCGGACGACGAGCCGCACCGGCAGCAGGACGACGCGTGGCGTCACCGTGCGGCCACTGAGCCGGTCCAGCAGCAGGTGGGCCGCCTCCACGCCGAGCTCGTACTGCGGCACCCGGACCGAGGTCAGCGGAGGCTGCAGCCGGTTGATGAACGGCATGTCGTTGAAGCCGACGATGCTCACGTCGTCCGGGCAGGACAGCCCCG
>JAOPWM010000166.1 GCA_025965695.1 Blastococcus sp. | reverse complement strand
GCGACTGCCAGCACCGGACCGAGCCCGGCTGCGCGGTCGCCGCCGCCATCGACGACGGCCGACTGGACCCCGCCCGGTACAGCGCGTGGCGCAAGCTGCGGGCCGAGGCGCACCGCCAGCTGCTCCGCGTCGATTCCCGCGCGCGGGCTGCGGAGAAGGCGCGGCTGCGCTCCTTCCAGCGGTCGATCCGGGAGCAGCCCAACCGGCTCCGCTAGCTCTCGGTCCGGTGGTCGGTAGATTCGGCGTCCGTGCGCGTGCTGGTGATCGGCTCCGGTGCCCGGGAGCACGCCTTGTGCGTGGCTCTCTCCTCCGACCCTGCGGTGAGTGCGCTCGCCTGCGCCCCCGGCAACGCCGGCACCCGCGCGGTCGCCGAACAGGTCGGATGGGCGGGGAAACCACTCGACGCGGCGGACCCCGACGCGGTGGCCCGCGTCGCCGTCGACTGGGGGGCCGAGCTCGTCGTCATCGGCCCCGAGGTGCCGCTGGTCGCCGGCGCGGCCGACGCCGTCCGTGATGCCGGGATCGCCTGCTTCGGGCCCTCGGCCGAGGCAGCCCAGCTCGAGGGCAGCAAGTCCTTCGCCAAGCACGTGATGGCCGCCGCCGGTGTGCCCACCGCCCGTTCCTGGCCGGTGGGGGGACCGGCGGAGCTCGAGACGGCGCTGGACGAGTCGGGTGCCCCGTACGTCGTGAAGGACGACGGGCTGGCCGCCGGCAAGGGCGTGCTCGTGACGGATGATCGGGACGCCGCCGTCGCCCACGGCCACCGCGTGCTCGACGCGGGCGGCGCCGTGCTGGTCGAGGAGTACCTCGACGGGCCCGAGGTGTCGCTGTTCGCCGTCACCGACGGGACGACCGTGCTGCCGCTGCTGCCCGCCCAGGACCACAAGCGCCGGGACGACGGCGACGGCGGACCGAACACCGGCGGGATGGGGGCCTACGCGCCGCTGCCCTGGGCGCCGCCCGGGCTGGTCGACGAGGTACTGGCCACCGTGCTGCAGCCGACCGTCGACGAGATGGCCCGCCGCGGCGAGACCTTCAGCGGACTCCTCTACGCCGGCCTCGCGCTCACCTCGCGCGGGCTGCGGGTGGTCGAGTTCAACGCCCGCTTCGGCGACCCCGAGACCCAGGTCGTGCTGCCGCTGCTGGAGACGCCGCTGGCCGGCCTGCTCCACGCCGCCGCGACCGGCACCCTTGCCGAGCACCCGCCGCTGCGCTGGCGCACGGGCGCCGCGGTGACCGTCGTGGTCGCCGCACCGGGCTACCCGGACTCGCCGCGTACGGGGTTCCCGATCACCGGGGCCGACGGCGAGGGCGTGCTGCACGCCGGCACCGCACTGACCGCCGACGGCGACGTGGTCTCCGCCGGTGGGCGGGTCCTGGCCGTGACGGGCCTCGGCGCCGACCTCGCCGCTGCCCGGCAGGCCGCCTACGAGCGGGTGGCCGGGGTCCGGCTGGCCGACGCCCACTGGCGGACCGACATCGCGCTGGCCGCCGTCGAAGGCCGGATCACCGTCGGGGCGGAAGCCGACGGGTGACGCCCTCTCCTAGCTCGCGGTGACCGCGGGCCGCGCCCGGTCGGGACGCGGTTCGGGCGGGCGAGGGCCGTCGTGCCGGCGGCTCAGATAGGTGCCCGCCACGTTGGCGCACGCCACGATCGGCACGGCGATCAGCGCGCCGAAGATGCCCGCGATCAGCAGGCCCGCCGCGATCGACAGGACGACGGCGAGCGGGTGCACGCGCACGGCGCGGCCCAGGAGCAGTGGCTGCAGGATGTGGCCCTCGACCTGCATGACCAGCACGACGACGGCCAGCGCGATGAGCGCGGTGATCGGCCCCTTGGAGACCAGCGCGACCAGCACTGCCACCGAGCCGGCGAGGAACGACCCGAGGATCGGGATGAACGCCCCGAGGAACACCAGCGCGGCCAGCGGGATGACCAGCGGCACCGACAAGATCGCCAGGCCGGTGCCGATGCCGATCGCGTCGATCAGCGCGACGGCGGCGGTCGCCCGCACGTAGGAGATGAGCGTGCGCCAGGCCCGGCGCGCCGCCTCGTCCATGTAGGCGCGGGAGTCTCGGGGGAACAGGCCGACCAGCCACAGCCAGATCGACCGGCCGTCCTTGAGGAAGAAGAACAGGGTGAACAGCGCCAGGAAGAAGCCGGTGATCACCTCACCGACCGTGGCAGCGGTCGTGAGCGCGCCGGAGGCGATGCTGTCCTGGTTGTCGACCAGTCTCTGCTGCAGCTGACCGACCGCGTCCTCGAGTTGGTTGCGCGTGATCGGGAACGTGCGGACGACGAAGTCCTGCACCTGCCCGATGCCCTCGCTGACCTGGGTGGCCAGGTCGCTGAAGCCGGCGGAGAACCGCTCGACGACCAGCGTGATGATCCCGGAGACGACGGCGAGGCCGACGATCAGCATGGCGAACGCGGCCAGTGCGCGCGGCCATCCGTGCCGGACGAGGTAGGCCGCCCCCGGCTGCAGCAGCGCGGCCAGGAGCAGCGCGACGATCACCGGGACGACGACGACCGCGACGTAGGCCGCGGCGTAGAGCAGCACGTAGAAGCCGGCGATGACCACGATGAACCGCCAGGACCACGCCGCCGCCGTCCGCAGCCCGTCGGGAACGCCGGACTCCGGCGGCGTGCCGCGGCCGCTGCTCGTCATGAGCCGCCGGGACCGCTCCCCGGGCCGGTGCGGGCGACCGCCCTGCGGCGGGCCGCTGACCGCGCCGGAACTCGCGGCGCCGTCGACGTCAGGGGCGCCGGGCTCGGGACTGCCGAGCGGTGGGCGCGTGGACCCCGCTCCGGGTACGTCGTCCAGAGGAATCTCGACGAAGTCGATCGGCTCCGGCTCGCCGTCGTGGACCAGGATCGCGCGGTCGTCGTCACGCTCCGGCCAGGCGTGCGGGTCGTGCTCCCGGGCGGCCCGGATGCGTTCGCGGGCCCGCGCAGTGAGGTCATTGGCCCGTCGCAGCATCACGTACCTCCGGCGGGGCAGTAGGGGCCGTCCATGATCACGCTAGCCCTGCGGGAGGATGTCCTCGTGGTGCGACGAGCTGAGCCGTGTCAGGTGATACCCGCATGATCGAGCGGTACACGCTCCCGGACATGGGGCGGGTGTGGAGCGACCAGCACAAATACGAGCTCTGGTGCCGGGTCGAGACGCTGGTCCTGGAGGCACACGCGGCCGCGGGACGGGTGCCGGCCGACGTCGTCGAGCCGGTGCGCAACGCGCCGCCGCCCACCCCTGAGCGGGTCGCGGAGATCGAGGAGACGACGCAGCACGACGTCATCGCCTTCCTCACCGCGTGGGCGGACAACACCGAGCCCCGCTCGGCCGCCGCCTACGTGCACCACGGGATGACGTCGTCGGACCTGCTGGACACCGCACTCGCGGTGCAGCTGACCGACGCCACCGACGTGCTGCTGGCCAAGGCGGACCGGCTGGTGGCCGCGCTGCGTGACCACGGGCTGGCGCACCGGAACACCATCAAGGTGGGCCGCACGCACGGGGTGCATGCCGAGCCGGACGTGTGGGGGCACCGGGTCGCCGACCTCGCCTTCGCGATGGCGCGGTCGCGGGACCGGCTGCGCGAGGCCCGTGCGCGCGTCGGCGTCGTCGCCATCTCCGGCGCCGTCGGCACGTACTCGCTGATCGACCCTTCGGTGGAGGTGTTCGTGGCCGACGCTCTCGGGCTGCGGCCGGCCGACGCCTCCACCCAGGTGGTCATCCGCGACTCGATCAGCGAGTGGGTCTCAGCGCTGGCGATCATCGCGACCGTCTGCGAGGCGATCGCTCTCGAGGTGCGGCACGGCCAGCGGACCGAGGTCCGGGAGCTGTCGGAGGCGTTCGGCGCGGGCCAGAAGGGCTCGAGCGCGATGCCGCACAAGAAGAACCCGATCCGCTCCGAGCGGATCGCCGGCCTCGCACGGGCGGTGCGGGCGGCGATCGTCCCGATCATGGAGGGCATCCCGCTCTGGCACGAGCGCGACATCTCACACTCCTCCACCGAGCGGGTCTTCCTCCCCGACGCCGCGATCACCACCGACTACCTGCTGAACCTGACCGCCGGGCTGGTCGAGACCCTCGTGGTCGATGCCGACCGGATGCGCACCAACCTGGAGTCGACCGGCGGCTTGATCTACACGTCGTCGGTGCTGCTGGAGCTGGTCGAGGGCGGGTTGTCCCGCGAGGACGCCTACTCGCTGGTGCAGTCGGCGGCGATGGAGACGTGGAACTCGGGGACGCCGTTCCGCGAGACGCTGCGCACGCGGGCGTCGTCCTCCGGCGTGACCCTGGACGAGGCGCGGCTGGACGAGATCTGCCGGCCGGAGCGCTACGTCGCCAACCTCGGTCCCCTGTTCGACCGGCTGGCCGCACTGAAGTGAGTCTCGACCTGCCGCTCGTCGCCCGGGGCAAGGTGCGCGAGATCTACGACGCCGGTTCCGACCGGCTGCTGCTGGTGGCGTCGGACCGGATCTCCGCCTACGACCACGTGCTGCCGACGCCGATCCCCGAGAAGGGCAAGGTGCTCACCCGGCTGTCGGTGTGGTGGTTCGACCAGCTGGCGCCGGTGCTGTCGTCGTTCGGGGCGTCGCACCACCTGATCTCAGCGTCCGACGTCCCGGCTGAG
>JAOPWM010000249.1 GCA_025965695.1 Blastococcus sp. | reverse complement strand
GTCGTTGCGGAGGCCCCCGCTCCGAAGCAGCAGCCGCAGCCGCGGCCCGCGGCACCGGCTCCCGCCGTCGTCCCGGCTGCTCTGGGCGCCGAGGAGCAGGTGCTCGCCCTGGTCAACGCGCAGCGGGCGGCCGCCGGCTGCGGCGCGCTGGCCGGAGACGCGGCCCTGGCCTCCGTGGCACGGGCCCACAGCGCGGACATGCGGGACCGCGGCTTCTTCGACCACGTCAACCCCGACGGTCTCGATCCCTTCGACCGCGCCCAGAGGGCCGGCCTCAGCGCACGGGCGGAGAACATCGCCTCTGGGCAGCAGGACGCCGCCGCCGTCATGGACGCATGGATGAACAGCGCGGGTCACCGGGCCAACGTCCTGAACTGCCGACTGACCCGTCTGGGCGTCGGCATGGCCGACGGTCCCGGTGGCCCCTGGTGGACCCAGCTCTTCGCCTGAGGTTGATCAACAGCCGGTCCATCGGGGTCTCGACTCAGATGAGGCCCCCGCAGACCGGCTGCTGATCAGCGCGCCAGCTCGGCGGCCAGCCGGGCGACGAGCCGCTCGGGGTGCCGAAGATCGGCCGCCGTCACGAAGATCACCCGCCAGCCGGCCGCCGAGAGCCGGTTGAGCCGCTGCCGGTCCTTGGCGAACTGTCCGGGCTCCGCGTGCCACAGACCGTCGTACTCGATCGCGAGCCGGAGCTCGGGGTAGGCGAAGTCCACCCGCGCTACGAAGCCGTCGCGGTCGACGATGCGGAACTGGGCGACGGGTGCAGGGAGTCCGGCCCGGTGCACCAGGAGCCGCAGGCGGGTCTCCTGCGGCGACTCGGCCAGGCCGTCCGCCAACCGGCTCACCTCACGGGCTACCCGGCTCCCCCGGCTCCTGGGCAACTCCGCCGTTGCGGCCCGCACAGCGGCCAGATCCGCCAGTCCGGCCCTCACCAGCCGGTCGAGCAGCACGACGCCGTCCGCGACCCCGTGACGCCGGACCAGATCCACCGCGGTGCGCACCGGGCCGGTTCTCGCCAGCCCATGTCGGTCCACGACGACGTCGCCGTCGGACGACGAGACGCTGACGCGCACCCCTGGCCCGGGCCGCCAGCGCCTTCCCAGCGGGACAGCAACCTCCACCGCGTCCCGCACCGTCGCGAACTCGTCGCCGCCGGCCAGGACCAGTGCGGACAGGCCGCCGAAGATCGCGTCCTTCGGAGCCACCAGGCTGACCCCATAGGTCACCACACGGTGGTCCAGCGGTAGCCGCGCATCGGCGTACACGTCGCGGCGGAGACGTCGCCAGGCGCGACTGCGCAGTTGGTCGCGCGTCAGGAGACGGTTCTGGACCGCCCAGGACCCGCGGAAGACGCGGTTGCGGAGGACGACGGGGCGCTCGGCCGGCACAGGCACGCGGGCAGGCTGCCTGTGCGGCAGCGTCCCCCGCTGGCACTGTCCACAGGCAAGATCAACAGCCACTCGACGGGGCCCTGCCGGATGCCGAGGCCCCGACGGGGCGGCTGTTGATCATGAGCGGCTCGCCCCGAGACGTCGACGGCCCCCTCACCCGCAGGTGAGGGGGCCGCCGCAGCGTGCGCGTTACGTCAGGCCCGGACTCCGGCCATGGCCTTCTGCAGGTTGTGGTCGATGGCCGCCAGGAAGTCCTCGGTGGTCAGGTACGGCTGGTCCCTGGAGATCAGCAGCGCGAGGTCCTTGGTCATCTGACCGCCCTCGACGGTGTCGATGCAGACCCGCTCCAGCGTCTCCGCGAAGAGCGTCACCGCCGGGGTCTCGTCGAGCTTTCCGCGGTGGGCCAGGCCCCGTGTCCAGGCGAAGATCGACGCGATCGGGTTCGTCGACGTGGCCTCCCCGCGCTGGTGCGCCCGGAAGTGCCGGGTGACCGTGCCGTGGGCCGCCTCGGCCTCGACCGTGCGGCCGTCGGGGCTCATCAGCACCGACGTCATCAGCCCGAGCGAGCCGAAGCCCTGCGCCACGGTGTCGGACTGCACGTCACCGTCGTAGTTCTTGCAGGCCCAGACATAGCCGCCCTCCCACTTGAGGGAGGCCGCGACCATGTCGTCGATCAGCCGGTGCTCGTAGGTGATGCCGGCAGCCTCGAACTTGTCCTTGAACTCGGCCTCGAAGACCTCCTGGAACAGGTCCTTGAAGCGGCCGTCGTAGGCCTTGAGGATCGTGTTCTTGGTCGACAGGTAGACCGGGTACTCGCGCTGGAGGCCGTAGTTCATCGACGCCCGCGCGAAGTCGCGGATCGAGTCGTCGAGGTTGTACATCGCCATCGCGACGCCGCCACCGGGTGACTGGAAGACCTCGTGCTCGATCGGCGCGGAGCCGTCCTTCGGGGTGAAGGTGATCGTCAGCGTGCCCTCGCCGGGGAAGCGGAAGTCGGTGGCGCGGTACTGGTCACCGAAGGCGTGACGGCCGACGACGATCGGCTTGGTCCAGCCCGGCACCAGGCGCGGCACGTTCTTCATGATGATCGGCTCACGGAAGATCACGCCGCCGAGGATGTTGCGGATCGTCCCGTTCGGGGACCGCCACATCTTCTTGAGCCCGAACTCCTCGACCCGCGCCTCGTCCGGCGTGATCGTGGCGCACTTGACGCCGACGCCGTGGCGCTTGATGGCCTCTGCCGCGTCGACGGTCACCTGGTCGTCGGTGGCGTCGCGGTGCTCGACGCCGAGGTCGTAGTACTCGAGGTTCACGTCGAGGTACGGCAGGATCAGCTTGTCCTTGATGAACTGCCAGATGATCCGCGTCATCTCGTCGCCGTCGAGTTCGACGACGGTGCCCTCGACCTTGATCTTGCTCACGTCAGGTGTTCCCTCTCTGCAGCTCTGAGCGACGGCTCAGAGGTCGGCTACGTCGGCCTGCTTGGCGCGCACGGCCTCGGCGGCCTCGCGCAGCCCGGCCACCTCGGTCTCGGACAGGTCGCTCTCGACGACCTTCCGGACGCCCTCACGGCCGATCTCGGCCTCGACGCCCAGGTAGACGCCGTTGATGCCGTACTCGCCGTCGACCCAGGCGCAGACCGGCATGACGGCCCCGGAATCCTCCATCACGGCCTTGGCCATGCGGGCGGCAGCGGCCGACGGCGCGTAGTACGCCGAGCCGGTCTTGAGCAGTGCGACGACCTCGGCCCCGCCGTTGCGGGTGCGGTCGACGAGGTGCTCGATGCGGTCGGCCGGCAGAACGTCGGACAGCGGCTTGCCGTCGACGGTGCAGCGCGAGGGCACCGGAACCATGGTGTCGCCGTGCGAGCCCAGGGTCAGCGTCTTCACCGAGCTGACCGGGACGCCGAGCTCCTCGGCGACGTTGTTGGTGAAGCGCGCGGTGTCGAGCATCCCGGCCTGGCCCATGACCCGGTTCTTCGGGAAGCCGGTGGCCAGCTGCGCGAGCGCCGTCATCTCGTCGAGCGGGTTGGACACGACGATGACCACCGCGTCGGGCGAGGTGGCGGCGATGTTCTCCGCGACCTGGCGCACGATCTTCGCGTTGGTCTCGATGAGGTCCATCCGGCTCATGCCCGGCTTCCGTGGGAGGCCGGCGGTGATCACGACGACGTCGGAACCCTCGGTCCCCTCGTAGGAGCCACCGCCGACACCGACGACCTTGGTCTCGAAACCCTCGATGGGTCGCGACTGGTTCATGTCCAGCGCGATGCCCTCAGGCTTGCCCTCGACGATGTCGGTGAGCACGACTGTCTCGAAGACGTCGTACTCGGCGAGACGGAGAGCGGTAGTGGAGCCGTAGAAACCGGCACCGACGACGGTGACCTTGCCCTGGCGGGGCTTCTCTGCCATGACCGCCAACCTATCGCTGAGAGCGCCACCGCGCCCGCGGGGGTCGCCCGGCGGTCAGGGGAACGGGATCGTCAGCACGATCACGGTGAGTGCCAGCCCGGCCCCCGCGAGCAGGACGACGTCCACGGGCCGGCTCCGGACGGCGAGGAAGCCCACCCGGCGGACCGGCAGGAGCAACCGCAGGACGGCGGCTCCCATCAGCGCCAGGCCGACGACGACGATCCCGCTGCGCCAGTGGTCGAAGGTCAGAACGAGCAGACCGACGCCGACCATCACGAGAACGGCCAGCAGCGGCAACTGGCGGATCAGACCCGCGAGGAACGGCCGGCGGACGTAGAGCGGCGGCGGGCTCACGAGGTCAGGCCGGCAGGGACTCGGAGGCGGCGGCCTGCTCGGCGGCCAGGACGACGTTCTGCAGCAGCATCGCGCGGGTCATGGGACCCACGCCCCCGGGATTCGGCGCGACGTGACCGGCCACCTCGATGACGTCGAGGGCGACGTCCCCGGCGATCTTCCCGTCCACCCGGCTGACGCCGACATCGAGGACGGCGGCACCCGGCTTGACGATCGCGGCAGTGATCAGCCCGGGGACTCCGGCGGCGGCGACGACGATGTCGGCGGTCCGCACGTGAGTGGCCAGGTCCCGCGTGCCGGTGTGGCACAGCGTCACGGTCGCGTTCTCGGAGCGGCGCGTGAGCAGCAGCCCGAGCGGCCGGCCGACGGTCACACCGCGGCCGATGACGACGACCTCCGCACCGGCGATCGGGACGTCGAAGCGGCGCAGCAGCTCCACGATCCCGACCGGCGTGCACGGCAGGGGGCCGGGGACGCCGAGGACGAGCCGGCCGAGGTTGGTCGGGTGCAGCCCGTCGGCGTCCTTCGCGGCGTCCATGGCCTCCAGGACGGCGTACTCGTCGATGTGCCGCGGCAGCGGCAGCTGGACGATGTAGCCGGTGCACGAGGGGTCGGCATTGAGCTCATCGACGACGGCGAGCACGTCCGCCTGCGTCGCCGACGCGGGGAGTTCCCGCTGGATGCTGCCGATCCCGACCTGGGCGCAGTCCTTGTGCTTGGCGTTGACGTACCAGCGGCTGCCCGGGTCGTCGCCGACCAGCAGGGTGCCAAGCCCTGGCTGGTGACCAGCGGCGGTCAGCGCAGCCACCCGCTCGGTGAGTTCGCCGCGGATCGCTGCCGCGGTCGCCTTGCCGTCCAGGATCGTCGCGGGCACGACAGACAGTCTGCCCGAGCGTCGCCACTACCCGCGGCGCGGTCCTAGGCTCCTCGGCACGCAGGCTCCCGTGGCTGCCGACGGAGGTATGCAATGAGCGAGGTCAACCCACCCGGCGTGACGAACGGCCCGCAGGGCGCCGCGGCCTACGGCAGAGCGGCGCCGCCGGGGGCCACCGCACCGCAGTACTCCGACCGGCCGGTCGTCTTCCGCGGGCCGGACAGCCTCGGCGGCCTGCTGCTGCTCCTCGCCGGGATCGCCGCCGGCGTCAGCCTGCTGCTGGATTGGCTGAAGGGCGAGGCCATCAGCGGCTGGGGCCTGGTGCGCAACGGCTTCGACGACCTCGGCGGCGCGTTCAGCAGCGGCCTGTGGCAGCCGCTCGCCATCGTGCTCGGTGGCGGCGTGCTGTTCGTGCTCGGCCTGCTGATGTGGTTGCCGGCGCGCTCGCACCGCTTCCTCGGCGTGCTCGCCCTCCTGGTGAGCCTGTGCGTGACCGCGGGCGTCCTCGTGCCGCTGGCGAAGGCCCACTGGGACCTCCGCTTCTTCGGCCCCGGCTTCTGGTGCGGTATCGCCGTCGCCGTGCTGGGGCTGCTCGGCAGCCTGAAGGCAGCGCTCACCGGCCCGAAGAGGAGATGACAGTGCGGCGACGCTGCGGCCCTCCGGACCGCACCGCAAAGACATTGCGGTCCTCCGGACCGCACCGGGGCCAGGTGCCGTCCCCGGCTGAGCTGAGCCCTGGCATCGTTCGATCGCGGGACCCTCCGGGCCCCACTCCTCACGACATGGCGATCCTGCTCGTCAGTCGGAGACGAGGGCGCCGTGAGCGCGGGCGAACTGCACTGCGTGCACCAGGTCGATCCGCACACCGGTGAGCTCGAAACCGCGCCAGTTGACCTCGTCCATCGAGGCTCCCCGCAGGTCGGCGCCACGCAGCTTCGTCGACTGCAGGCGAACCCGGTCCAGATCGGCGCCGGTGAGGTCGCACTCCCGCAGGTCCGCGTCGGTGAAGTCGGCCTCCCGGAAGCGCTGGCCGGAGAGGTCCAGTCCGGACAGGTCCGCGGCGCGCAGTGAGGTGTAGCTCCAGTCGCTGCCGGTCGAGGTCATCGGCCGCACGTCCGCGCCGGGGAACTGCGATCCGGTGAGCTTGCAGCCCTCCCACACGACGTCGAAGAGCTTCGCGCGGTCGAACCGGCAGGACAGGAACGCCGTCCCGTGGTGCCGGGCCCCGCCCATCCGCACCCCGGTGAGAACGCACGCCTCGAACACGCACCGCCGGGTGACCAACTCCTCCAGCCCGGCGTCGTCGAAACGGCACCGGGTGAACGTGACGCCGGAGAGCTCCGCACCCCACCAGTCGACGCGGGCGAAGTCCTCACCCTCGATCTCGGCGCCGTCCTCGGGCGGGCGTACGTGGGGACGACCGCGCATCAGTGCGTCTCGCCGTCAGTGTGCAAAGTGGCGCGTGCCGGTGAGGTACAGCGGCACACCAGCCGCGGCCGCCGCGGCGATGACCTCCCCGTCGCGCACCGACCCACCCGGCTGGACGACGGCCCGCACGCCCGCGTCCAGCAGCGCCTGCAGGCCGTCGGCGAAGGGGAAGAAGGCGTCGGAGGCGGCCACCGACCCCACGGCCCGCTCGCCCGCCCGCGTCACGGCCAGCCGGGCCGAGTCCACCCGGTTGACCTGGCCCATGCCGACGCCCACCGTGGCGCGGTCGTGCGCGAGCAGGATCGCGTTGCTCTTCACCGCGCGGACCGCGCGCCAGGCGAACACGAGGTCGTCGAGGCCGGCGGCGTCCAGCGGCTCGCCGGTCGCGAGCGTCCAGGTGGTGGGGTCGTCACCGGGGGCGTCGAGTGAATCCTTGACCTGCAGGAGCAGCCCGCCGCTGATCGGGCGCATCTCCGCGCCGGGCGCCGGCAGGTACGGCAGCCGGAGCAGCCGGATGTTCTTCTTCGCGGTGAGCACGGCGACGGCGTCGTCGGTGAAGGACGGCGCGACGACGACCTCGGTGAACACCTCGGCGACCTGCTCGGCCATCGTCAGGTCGACCTCCCGGTTGGCGGCGATCACCCCGCCGAACGCCGAGATCGGGTCGCAGGCGTGCGCCTTGCGGTGCGCCGAGGCGATGTCCGGGCCGACCGCGATACCGCAGGGGTTGGCGTGCTTGATGATCGCGACGCAGGGGTCGGCGTGGTCGTGCGCGGCCCGCCAGGCGGCGTCGGTGTCGACGTAGTTGTTGTAGGACATCGCCTTGCCGTGGAGCTGCTCGGCGTGCGCCAGCCCCCCCAGGTTGCCCCGGTACAGCGCGGCGCTCTGGTGCGGGTTCTCGCCGTACCGCAGCACCTCGGCCCGCTCCCAGCTGGCGCCGACCCAGGCCGGGAAGACCGTGTCGTCGTCGGGCGCCAGGACGCTGCCCATCCACGAGGCCACCGCGATGTCGTAGCTCGCCGTGTGCCGGAACGCCGCGGTCGCCAGACGTCGCCGGTCCGCGAGCGTGAAACCGCCGTCGGCCACCGCGGCCAGGACGTCGGCGTACCGGGAGGGGTCGACGACGACGGCGACCGACGGGTGGTTCTTCGCCGCAGCCCGCACCATCGCCGGGCCGCCGATGTCGATCTGCTCGACGCACTCGTCGGGGCTGGCCCCGGAGGCCACCGTCTCGGTGAACGGGTAGAGGTTCACCACCACGAGATCGAAGGGCGCGATGCCGAGCTCCTCGAGCTGGGCGACGTGTTCGGGCTTGCGCCGGTCGGCGAGGATCCCCGCGTGGACGGCAGGGTGCAGGGTCTTCACCCGGCCGTCGAGGCATTCGGGGAAGCCAGTGACCTTCTCGACCGGCGTGACCGGGATGCCGGCGTCGGCGATCCGGCGTGCGGTGGCTCCGGTGCTCACCAGCTCCACGCCGGCGGCGGCGAGGCCGGCGGCGAGCTCCTCGATGCCGGTCTTGTCGTAGACGCCCAGCAGCGCACGGCGGACGGGAGTGCGGTCGCTCATCGGTGGCTCTTCCTGTTCGTGTCGAGGCTGGTGACCAGATGCGCCACCGTCTGCACCAGGAGCTCGCGCTCCACGTCCTTGATCCGTTCGTGCAGCCGCGCCTCGTCGTCCCCGGGGAGGACGGCGACCTCGCGCTGGGCGAGCACCGGACCGGTGTCCACGCCGGCGTCGACCACGTGCACGGTCGCACCCGTGACCGTCGCGCCGGCAGCCAGGGCGTCCCGGACGGCGTGCGCCCCGGGGAAGGCCGGCAGCAGCGCCGGGTGGGTGTTGATCAGCCGGCCGCCGAACGCGTCGAGGACGGCGGGGCCGACGATCTTCATGAAGCCGACGGAGACGACCAGGTCCGGCTCCACGGCGGTGAGTTCGGCCGCCAGCGCGTGGTCCCAGGCCCCGCGGTCCGGGTGGTCGGCGACGGCGCACACGAACGTCGGCAGACCACGGCGGCGGGCGTGCTCGAGACCGTCGGCGTCCCGGTCGCTCCCGACGGCGACGACGGTCGCCGGATAGCCCGGATCGTCGGTCGCGGCGAGCAGCGCCGCGCAGAGCGACCCCGTCCCGGAGAGCAGGACGGCAATCCGGGCCCGCGGGGTCGGCAGCGCTGATTCCCGCACCCCGCCCACCCTTCGACCCTAGCCGGGCGGTGGATGCCGCCCGTCGGGCCGGGTTCAGCCGAGCGACCGCCAACGGGCCACGGTGGCGGCGATCGCCGCCGCGATCCCGCTCTGCGCGGCGACGGCGATGCCCGTGGCCAGGGCCGGTGCGCCGACCTGGGCGAGGCCGCCGTCCCCCAGCGAGCCACCGGCCACCCAGACCAGGATCCCGCTGGCGACGCCGAGCAGCACGCCGGCCAGCACGCCGGTCAGGCCGGCGACGACCGATCCGCCGTCCTCGTCGCCGAACCAGCGGCCGACGGTCGCGCCGGCGACGAGGCCGGCGATCGCCGGCACCGCCTGCGACGCGAAGGCGATCAGCGGCACCGCCTGGGTGTCGGGCAGCGCGGCCAGCATCGGGAGCGCGGGCACGGCCCCGAGGGTCACTCCGTGCACCGAGACGAGTGTGCCGGAGCCGACGAGAAAACCGGGTCCGGCGGCGAGCCCGAGGACGGCGGCCGCCGCGTTCGGCAGCAGCAGCACCCCCAGGCCGAGCAGCCCGAGCGCCCCGGCGGCCGCGCCGCCGAGAGAGCCCGAGAGGGTCGCGTACCCACGGGCGTCGGAGGCCAGCGCGACGGCGACGACGGCGGTGCACAGCGCCAGCGCCGTCAGCAGACCGGCGAGCACGCCGCGCAGCAGGGGGCGCGGGACGCCCGGCAGCCGGTCCAGCGCCGCGTCGAGCAGACCGGACTCCCGGCCGACCCCCCAGCCGACGGCGACGATCCCGAGGACGGCCGAACCCGCCACGGTCCGGAGCATCCCCACCCGGGCCCCCGGGCCGTCGAGGGCGAGCGCGAGCACCACGGTGAGCAGGACGTGCACGGCCACGACCAGCCCGGTCGCCCGTGCAGCGTCCCCGACGGCGGCCACGTCGCGCAGCCGGGCGAGCACGCGGCCGGCACGCGAGAGCCCCCAGGCGATCGCGAGCGTCAGCAGCAGGGGGGCCAGGACGAGCGGGCCGGCGCCGATGTCCAGTTCCCCGCCCTGGGCGAGCAGCAACAACCGGCCGGCCAGTCCGATCGAGTCGCCGGTCCCGAGGCCGCCGGTGGGGTCCAGGGTCTGGACGACGACGAGAGCCAGGCCCAGCCCGGCCAGCGCGGCCAGATCGACCGCCAGGGCGGCCGCCACCGCGAGCCAGGGGAGCGGCAACGGTGCCTGTCCGGCTCCGCCACGCCGGGGCAGGCGTGCCAGCAGGGAGACCACGCACCCATGCTCGCAAGCCCGCGCACCGGATGGTCGGCGCACGCGCCGTGCGCACGGAAAGCGCGGCGGATCACCCCCGGCGCGCCCCTACGGAGAGCGACCTCAGACCCGCCAGCCGGTGTCCGGGTGCCGGGTCTGAGGTCGTCAGGTGATGCGGTTCAGCTGCCTGCGGGACGGTCCGGGGCGCCCGGAGCTTCGCCCGAGGCAGTCGAGCCACCGGGCGCCGGCGGGCCACCCGGGGCAGGGGGACCACCAGCCGGCGGCCCGTAGGACGGCGGCGGACCACCGGGAGCCGGCGGCGGCGCGTACTGCTGCGGCTGCTCCTGGCCGTAGGGCGGAGCCGGCTGACCGTAGGAACCCTCGCCGTACTGCTGCCCCTGATGCTGGCCGAAGTCCGGAGCCGGCCGGCCGGCCCACTGCGCGGCGCTCGCCAGGCCGCCCGGAAGGGCCGGGCGGTGGCGCAGCTCGGGGAGCACGGCGAGGACGGAGAAGATGAGGATCGCGGTCGCGGTGAGCATGCCGAGCAGCGCCCAGATCGAGAAGTCCACGTTGAAGGTGTCCAACCAGGCGAACAGCGTGAGCACGAAGCCCAGCGCCGCCAATACCACCGTGATCCACGAGCGCGGAAAGCCGAGCTTGAGGTCGGTGAAGGCAGGGAGCACCGCCCACGCCGTCGCCAGCACGAAGAGGAAGAACGCCGTCTTCACGTTCCCCGCCTGCCAGCCGCTGAGGCTGAACCCGAAGAAGTCCTGACCGAAGCTGTACCACGGGAAGAAGCTGAGGATCAGGTACAGCAGGGTGCCGCCCGCGATCACGTAGGAGGCCATCGTGAGCTTCTTGAGGTCGAACGAGACGCCGGCCCCGGTGCCCTGCGGCTGACCGAACGGGTTCTGCCCGTAGTGCTGCGGCGGCTGGCCGTAGCCGGGCGGGGGGCCGTAGCCGGGTGGCGGCTGCTGCCCGTACCCGGGCGGAGGCTGCTGCCCGTACCCGGGCGGAGGCTGCTGGCCATACGCCGGAGGCGGCTGCTGGCCATACGCCGGAGGCGGCTGCTGCCCGTACCAGGGCGGAGGCTGCGGCTGCCCGTACCCGGGCGGGGGCTGCTGCCCGTGCTCCGGGGGCTGATCGCCCGTGGGCGGCTGCGGAGGCTGGCTGGACGTCATCGCAGGGCTCTCCTAGCAGAGCGTCGGGTGTGCGAGGCGCATGGTGGTCGCACCGGAGGCCCGTTCGCAACCGCGGCGCGCCCGTCGTCGCCCGTCCGTGATCATCCTCCGGCCCGGGAGACACCGCTGCCCGGCGACCTCGATGAGGTCGCCGGGCAGCGGGACGGACGGGGCGGAGATCTACCCGCCGAGCACAGTCGGCGTCAGCCGCCGACGATCTCCCGCATGAGCTTCGCCGTCTCGGACGGGGTCTTCCCCACGCGCACACCGGCGGCCTCGAGGGCCTCCTTCTTGGCCTGAGCGGTACCCGACGAGCCGGACACGATAGCGCCGGCGTGGCCCATGGTCTTGCCCTCGGGGGCGGTGAACCCGGCGACGTAGCCGACGACCGGCTTGGTGACATTGGCCTTGATGAAGTCCGCGGCCCGCTCCTCGGCGTCGCCACCGATCTCACCGATCATCACGATGGCCTCGGTCTCCGGGTCGTCCTGGAAGGCCTGCAGACAGTCGATGTGCGTCGTCCCGATGACCGGGTCGCCACCGATGCCGACAGCCGTCGAGAAACCGATGTCCCGGAGCTCGTACATCATCTGGTAGGTCAGGGTGCCGGACTTGCTGACCAGCCCGATCTTCCCGGCCTGGGTGATGTTGGCCGGGATGATGCCGGCGTTGGACCGCCCG
>JAOPWM010000018.1 GCA_025965695.1 Blastococcus sp. | reverse complement strand
ACACGCTCGGCACGGAGGTCTCGTTCGCCGACCGGTGCGTGCGGCCGCAGCCGCCGGGTTCGACGGCATCGGACTGCGCGCGGAGAACTACTGGGCCGCCGACCTCGACGACTCGCGATGCTCGCCGTCGCCGAGCAGCACGGGGTACGGATCCTCGAGGTCGAGTACCTCACCGCGTGGGGCACCGCGGCCGACCGCGACGAGGCGCAGCAGAAGAAGGAGCAGACCGTCTTCCACATGGCGCGCGCATTCGGCGTGCACCATCTCAACGCCGGGCTACTGGAGAAGCTCCCGCTCGACGTCATGACCGACGCGTTCGCGGCGCTCTGCGAGCGGGCCGGCCCGGACCTGACGGTCGCGCTGGAGTTCATGCCTACAACGGCGTCCCGGCCTCGCCACGGCCTGGCGGATCGTGGAGGGGTACCCAACGCCACTCTGATCATCGACAACCGGCGCCGGGCGCGCGCCGGTCAGAAGCCCGCCGACCTCGACGAGGTGCCCGCCGAGCGGATCGTGCCGGTACAGCTGTGCGACGTGCGGGCGGAGCCGATGAAGCCGCTGCGCGCCGAATCGCTGGCCCACCGACTGGCGCCGGGTCAGGGATAACGGCGACCCGGTGGGCTGGTGTGCGCGCTGGCGGCACACGGCGTGACCCCCGCCGTCATGGCGGTGGAGGTGATCTCCGACGAGCTGGTGGCCCGCGGCGTGGACGTCGCCGCGCAGGTGACGGCGGACGCGGCCCGCGAGGTTCTCGGCCGTGCCGGGATCGCCTGAATACGTGGGCCCTCACCGCCCCAGTTCCCTGCCTGTTCTTCCCGGCGCTCGTCGCCGCGTGAGCAGCGGTCGTTCGCTGACCGGAAACGGCTACACCTGGGCGCGGTCCCCGCGAGACGCTGGCCGGATGGAGGAACGGGACACCCATGACCGCTGAAGCGGCCGTTCCGCTGCGGCCCGGCTCCGGCAGGACCGCCGGGCTCCGGACCGCCGTCGCCACCGTGTGCCTGTCCGGCACGCTGGAAGACAAGCTGGTGGCGGCGGCCGCCGCCGGCTTCGACGGTGTGGAGATCTTCGAACCCGACTTCGTCGCCTCCCCCTGGTCGGCGACGGAGCTGCGCTCGCGATGCGCCGACCTCGGCCTCTCCATCGACCTCTACCAGCCGTTCCGCGACTTCGACGCCGACGACCCGGACGTCCTCGCCAGGAACCTGCGCCGCGCCGAGCACAAGCTCGACGTCATGGAGCAGCTGGGCACCGACCTCGTCCTGGTCTGCTCCTCGGTCTCCCCGCACGCCCTCGACGACGACGACCGCATCGCCGAGCAGCTGCACCGTCTCGCCGCGCGAGCCGGTGAACGAGGCCTGCGCGTCTGCTACGAGGCGCTCGCCTGGGGCCGTTTCGTCAATACCTACGAACGGTCGTGGGAGATCGTCCGCCGGGCCGACCATGCCTCGCTCGGGCTGTGCATCGACAGCTTCCACATCCTGTCCCGCGGCTCGGACCCCGCCGGTATCGCCGACATCCCGGGCGAGAAGCTGTTCTTCCTGCAACTCGCCGACGCCCCCCACATGGCCATGGACGTACTGCAGTGGAGTCGCCACTATCGGCTCTTCCCCGGGCAGGGCACCTTCGACCTGCCGGCGTTCCTCGGACATGTCCTGACCGCGGGCTACACCGGCCCGCTCTCGCTCGAGGTCTTCAACGACGTCTTCCGGCAGTCTGACCCGGCCCGGGCCGCGGTCGACGCCCTGCGTTCCCTCCTGGCTCTCCAGGAGGAGACGGCGGAACGGCTGGCCCCGGAGATCCGCAGTCGGGCCGGACTCATGGAGCTCCCCCCTCCGCAGCAGCTGAACGGCCACGCCTTCGTCGAGCTCACCGTGGACGGGGGCTCCGCCGGGCACGTGGAGCGCACCCTCGCAGCGCTCGGCTTCGCCCGCAGCGGCCGGCACCGGTCGAAGCCCGTCCAGCTGTGGCAGCAGGGCGACTCCCGGCTGCTGCTGAACGCAACCGGGGGTCCCGGAGCCTCGATCGCCGCGCTGGGCATAGAGACCGCCGACGCCACCGCGTCAGCCCGGCGGGCCGAGGCACTGCTGGCTCCCGTGCTCCCGCGTGCCCGGGGGCAGGTCGAGGCGGATCTCTCCGCGGTCGCCGCGCCGGACGGCACGTCGGTGTTCTTCTGCACCACCGGATCCGGTGCGACGGGCTGGCTCACCGATTTCGTTCCGACCGGCGAGCCGGCGCAGGTCGGCCGGTCCATCCGGATCACCCACGTCGACCACGTCGCCCTGGCGCAGCCGTTCGACCACTTCGATGAGGCGGCGCTGTTCTACCGCTCGGTCCTCGGGCTCCAGCCGCAGCACTCCTCCGAGGTGGCGGCGCCCTTCGGCCTCGTCCGGAACCGGACCGTCAGCGATCCGGCAGGGACCGTGCGGATCGGCATGAGCGTCTCGGTGCTGCGCCGCGGTACCGAGTGGCAGCCCGCAGTCACCGATCCGCAGCACGTGGCGTTCGCCTCCGACGACGTGCTCGCGGCGGCGCGAGCCGCACGGGCGGCCGGTGCTCCGCTGCTGGACATCCCGGACAACTACTACGACGACCTGGACGCCCGGCTCGCACCGCCGCCGTCCCTGCTCGCGGACCTACGGGCGCTCGGCGTGCTGTACGACAAGAGCGCCGACGGCGAGTTCCTGCACTTCTACACGGAGATCCTCGGCGGCCGCGTGTTCTTCGAGGTCGTCCAGCGAATCGGCGGCTACGCCGGGTACGGGGAGCTCAACGCCCCCGTCCGGATGGCAGCCCACCGCCGGCAGCGCGCGGCGGGGTCGACGTCCGCCGCCGGAGCACCGTGACGGACTCGCGTCCGGTGAGCGGGAGCGGACCGGCTCGCCGACCCGCCGATGCCGCCCGGCTCCGCAAGGAGGTGACACGGCGAGCGCGGAACGCCGGGGCGGGGAAGAAGCCTGCGGGGTGCACCCGCGGTGCGCGGGATACGGATCTGCCCCCCGCGGACCGCGGCCCCGTCCGTGCCTTCATCCGCGACGCCGTGGACTCCCGCCGCCGCGTCGTCGGGCTCTTCCTGCCCGCGCTCGGGGTCGTGATCATCTGTGCCATCGGGCCCGCCTCGGACCTTCAGCGGTACGTGCTGCTCGGAGGCCTGACCCTGCTCGCCCTTGTGGTGGCCGACGCCGTACGGATGGGGGTCGGCATCACCCGAGCGGCCCGCGCCCAGTTCCCGGACGAGACCGTCCCGGGTCTGGCCACGGGCTGGTATTCGTTCCTACGCGCCCACCGCTCCCGGTCGGTGCGGCGCCCTCCCCCCAGAGTGGCGCCAGGCGGTCGGCCCACGTCCAGGACGCGGTGATACTCGCCACTGCTGTCGACCCGCACCGACGCCAGGCACCGCTCCGGCTCCCCCGCCCCTTCCGAAAGGCGGGGTTAGCCTCGAATCGGGTCGGAGTCCCCGCTGCTCTCCACTGACGCCTGTGGCGGCGGGGCCCGGCGCTCGAGAGCCCGACTGGGGAAGGCGCTATGTCCATCAGAAGCATCCGAGAGCGCGTCAGTGCGTCAATGCTGCGCTCAGGCACAGAACTGGCCATCGACCAGCGCGAGCTGGAGGGCCGCCTCGCCGCGGCCGCCACTCGCGATTCGGCATTCAGCAGCGCCCACGGCGCCGTGGCCATGGCCCGCTGGGCCGACTCCGTCGTGCTGTGGCTGGCATGGCGCATCCATCCACGCACCTCGGTGCCGAGCGCGACGACCGAGTTCTCCGGGCCCTCAGCCCACACCTGATAAGCCTCGCCGCGGATGACGCCGGCACGTGCCCGATCTGGCCGGCCGCCGACCCGTACAACGGCGTTCCGCTGGTCAGAACGTCCTGTCGGCGTCGACCACACCACTCGATGCTTCAGCCGTGCAGCAAACCGTCGTCCTCGGGGCCGGGCACTGGCACCTGCGGTTGTACCGCGAAGCCTGGGTCAAGCACCACGACATCGTCGGCGTCTGGGACCAGTCCGCCGACGCCGCGGCGAAGGCGGCGGCGGACCTGGGCACCACGGCCTAACTCTCGGTGGTCGATTGCCTGGCAGCGGGGCCGGACCTGGCCCATGTGCTCGGCGTGCACGCGCAGATGCCCGGCATCTGCCGGCAACTGATCGCCGCAGGTATCCCCTTCGTCCTGGAGAAGCCCGGAGCTGCCGCGGTCGCGGACCTCGCCGCCGTCAGGGACGAGGCGGCGGCAGCCGGCGTTCCTGCCACGGTCGCACTCGTCCAGCGGTACGGGCCGCTGCCGGCGCTGCTCAGCAAGGGCGGGGATCTGCGGCACGCCCGGTTCAGCTTCGTTGCGGGGCCACCCTCGCGGTACGTGGACGCCGGCTGCGGGTGGGTGCTCGACCGCTCGGTCAGCGGCGACGGATGCCTGTACCTGCTGGGCGTCCAATTCACCGACATGCTCCGCCACGTCACCGGAGATGAGATCACCTCAGCCCGGTCGGTCCGCCAGCGCCCGGAGGAGCTCGACACCGAGGACTACGGAGTGCTGGCTCTGCAGACCGGCGGCGGGACGACGGCGACGGTGGAGATCGGCTGGACCTTCCCGGTCGCCCCGGTCAAGCGCTACGTCAAGTACACCGCCGTCGGCTCGGGCGGTCACATCGCCGTGGACACGAGGGGCGGCGTCGAGATCAACGCCCCCGGCGAGGACACCGTGCAGGAATCGGTGGACGTCGACAGCGACGCCCTCTGCCCGATCTTCGTCAAAGACGTCGCCGGCACCTACGACAGCGGCTTCGCCGGCATGCCCACACTCACCGACCTCGTGGAAGCGATGCGCCCGATCGAGGAGTCCTACGCGACCACCTGACACCGGCGGAGACGAGCGGGCGGGCAAGCTGGCCCGCGTGGGCGGTGGGACGGAGCGTCGGGCAGACGGCTCAGTAGGTGATCCGGACGGTGCCGGTGGCGTCCGGCGCGGCCTTGCGCTGCTCGTCGCGGGCGGTCTGTTCATGGAGATCCTCGACGGAACGGTGATCGCCCCCGCCGCACCGCACATCGCCGCCAGCTTCGGCGTCCCTGCGGTCGCGGTGAACGTAGCCGTGACCGCGTACGTGCTCACCCTCGCCGTCCTGATCCCGATCAGCGGCTGGCTGACCGACCGGTTCGGGGCGCGCCGGATCTTCATGACCGCAGTCGTGATCTTCACGCTCGCCTCCGCGGTCTGCGCCGCCGCCGTGAGCCTGCCGATGCTGACCGGCACCCGCGTGCTGCAGGGCGTGGGGGGCGCGATGATGGTTCCGGTCGGGCGGCTGGTCGTGCTGCGGACGACGGCCAAGTCCGACCTCATGACAGCCATCGCCTACCTGACCTGGCCGGCGCTCGTGGCGCCGGTGATCGCCCCGGCACTCGGCGGTCTGCTCAGCACGTATGCGAGCTGGCGGTGGATCTTCCTGATCAACGTGCCGCTGGGGCTGGTCGGGCTGGCACTGGCGAGCCGGCTCGTCCCGGATGTCCGGGGACCCGACGCGACGAAACTAGACTGGCGCGGGTTCGGGCTCACCGCGGTCGGCGTCACCGCGCTCGTCGTGGGCATCGAGACAATCGGATCCGCCGACCCGGACTACACGGTCGCCGGCAGCGCCTTCGGCGTAGCCGGCGTAGCGCTCACGGCGGCGGTGCTGTACTTCCTGCGCGCCCCGCGTCCGCTGCTCGACCTGCGGATCCTGCGAATCGCGACATACCGGGTGACGGCGTTCGGCGGTTCGGTCTTCCGGGCGGTGATCAGCGCGATTCCGTTCCTGCTCCCGGTGTTCCTCCAGCTCGGCTTCGGGTGGACCGCGGCCAAGGCCGGTCTCGTCGTCATCTCCCTCTTCCTGGGCAACATCGCCGTGAAGCCACTGACGACGCCGCTGATGCGCCGGTTCGGCATCCGGCCCGTGCTGCTGGGCGCGATCATCGCCTCGGCGGCCTGCCTCGTCGGGATCGCCCTCCTGGAGGACCGCACACCCCTGCCGCTCCTCGTCGCCCTCCTCGCGATGAGCGGGACCGTCCGCTCGATCGGTTTCTCCGCCTACAACAGCTCGGCCTTCGCCGACGTCGAGCCCGAGCGCATGACGAACGCCAACACCCTGATGTCGACGCTGCAGGAACTCGGCGCCGGGCTCGGCGTCGCCGTCGGCGCCCTGCTCGTGCGGGTGGGCGGTCCGGTTGCTGACGCAACCGGCCTGGGTAGCGGTGCGGACAGCCCGTTCCGCGTCGCGTTCGTCCTGCTCGCCGTGCTACTGACCGTGCCGGCGGTCGAGGCGCTGCGACTGTCGCGAACAGCGGGCAGCGCCGTCACCGGGAGGAGCTGACCGTGCCTGCCCGTGCGGGCAGTCCTAGTACGTGAGTTCGACAGGCTGCCCGGTGCGCGCGGACTCCACGACGGCGTCCACCACCAGGAGCGTCTTCAGTCCGTCCCGCCCGCTGCAGATCGGCTCGGCCTCGCCGCGGATGACGGCGGCGAAGTGTTCGATCTGGTTGGCCAGCGGGTCACTGCGCTGGAGCTCGACCGTGGGCTCCTCGAACGGCTGCCACCACGACCGCTCGCCCTCGTACACCTTGAGCCGCATTGTGGGCACGGACAGCGACCCCTGGGTGCCGGCGAGGTGATAGCAGTCCTCGTCCGGATATGTCGCGTAGCTGGTGTTCTCCTGGGACGTCTGCTCCCAGGAGCGGGGTGACGCGGCGGCGTCGGAGAGCAGGAACGTGCCCAGCGCCCCGTTGGCAAAGGTGAGCACCATGGCGGCGGTGTCCTCCACCGCGTAGCCGCGCGTCGCGTTCGAGATCACCGCCTGCACCCGGACGACGTGGCCGAGCAGGGACTGCAGGTTGTTCACCTCGTGGATGAGGTTGAGCAGGATCGGCCCACCCCCGGGCTGCCGCCGCCAACCACCGCCGACGTCGAAGTAGTCGTCCGGCTTGTGGAACAACGCCGTGCCCACGACGGCGACGATCGAGCCCAGCACGCCGCTGTGCACGATCTCCCGGGCCTTGGCGATGATCGCGCTGTAGTTCCGGTGGTGCCCCGTCAGCAGCGCGACGCCCGCCGCCTCGGCCGCCTCGACCAGCCGGGTGGCGCCCTCGACGCTGTCGCCGAGCGGCTTCTCGACGATCACCGGCACGCCGGCCGCGACGCACTCCAGGCCGCCGTCGACGTGCAGCGGGTTGGGCGTGGCGAGGATGACGCCATCGGGCTTGTCCTCCTCGAACAGCTCGGCCAGCGACCCGTACAGGGGCACCCCGAACTTGTCCGCCACCTCCCGTGCCGCCGGAAAGGGATCGACGATGGCCGCGATCTGTGCCGAACAGCTCGCGTCGATCTCCTCGAGGTGCCGCTGACCGATGAGCCCGGCCCCCGCCACGGCGATCCGAACGGGGACCGCCATCGTCAGTTCCCTTGGCGCGAGAGCTGGTACAGGCCGTTGATCGCCAGGGTGTAGCCGAGCACCCCGAAGCCGACGACGATCCCGCGGGCCACCGGGGAGATGAACGAGTGGTGCCGGAACTCCTCGCGGTTGTGCACGTTCGAGATGTGCAGCTCGATCACCGGCAGTTCCGCGCCCTCGATGGCGTCGTGCAGCGCCACGGAGGTGTGGGTGTGCGCCCCCGGGTTGTAGACCGCGCCGATCGAGTTGCCGTCCTTGACCTCTCGCCCGAACTCGTGGATCCAGTCGATCAGCTGGCCCTCGTGGTTGGACTGTCGGAACACGAGGTCGAGATCCAGCTTGTCGGCCTCCGACCGGCACATCTTCTCCACGTCGGCCAGCGACGTGTGGCCGTACACCTCCGGCTTGCGGGTGCCGAGCAGATTGAGGTTGGGGCCGTTGAGCACGAGAACTGACGTCATGGTGGCTCTCCCGATCAGGCTGGAAAGGGGCGGCCGGGCCGACGCGTGGTCGGCCCGGCCGCCGCCGACGGGGGTGGTGCGGTCAGACCGACGCAGCAGTGCGGATCCGCTCGTACTCCTCGCGTGGGACCTCCGGCGCGTTCTTCTTGCCGAGGTCGTCCAGGTGCACCCGGTGGGTCTCCGGCGCGGACCAGGCAGCGATGGCCGCGATGATCCCGATGGCGAAGGTGACGCCCCCGACGATCAGCGGCACGTTCGTCCCCGGGCCGGCGATATCCGCGTAGATGGCCGGCAGGAAGGCGGTGATCAGCGTGCCGATGTTCTGCGACACCGCGAACCCCGTGACGCGGGTCCTCGTGGGGAAGAGTTCCTGGTAGAAGGCCGGGAAGACCGCGTTGTAGCCCTGGTAGACGACGCCCCACATGAGGATCGCCAGCAGGAACGACACCACTGTGGCCTTCTGACTGATGGCGTAGAGGTAGGCGAAGGACAGCAGCGTCGAGCCCAGCGCGCCGACGATGACGCAGGGTCGGCGGCCGATCCTGTCCGACAGGTTGCCGACGAACGGGATCAGGAGCACCGCGACGATGTTGCCCGACACCGAGATCCACAGGTACATCGTGGTGCTGAAGCCGATGCCGTACGCATCGCTCGTCGCGTACGCCGCGCCGAAGATCGTCGCCGCCGTGGGCACGGCGTTCATCAGCGCCATGCAGATCACCCGCAGCATGTCCTTGCCGTTCTCGCGGACCACCCGCGCGATCGGCGCCTGGGGCACCTCGCCGTGCTCGGCCTCCTCCTGGAACGCCGGCGTCTCGTCCACCTTGCGCCGGATCATGTAGCCGGCGAAGACGACGACCGCGCTGAGCGCGAACGGAATCCGCCAGCCCCACGAGAAGAAGGCGTCGTGCGGGAGGATCGCCGACAGTGGCAGGAAGACCGCGGCCGCGAGGATCTGGCCGGCCTGCACACCCTGCAGCGAGAAGCTCGCGTAGTAGCCGCGCCGGCCGAACGGCGAGTGCTCCAGGATCATCGCGCTCGCCCCGGAGATCTCCCCACCCACCGCGAAGCCCTGGATCAACCGAAGGATCACGAGCGCGATCGGGGCGATGAGCCCCACCTGCGAATAGGTGGGCAGCACCGCGACGAGGAACGTCGAGCCACCCATCATCAGCATGCAGAGGACGAGCACGTTCTTCCGGCCGTGCTTGTCACCCCACTGGCCCAGAACGAACGCGCCGATGGGCCGCGCCACGTAGCCGACCCCGTAGGTCACGAACGACTGGATGAGGGCGGTCTTCGGGTCGCTCTTGGCGAACATGATGGTGGGGAAGATCAGCGCCGCGGCCTGCGCGTAGATGAAGAAGTCGTAGTACTCGAGCGCGCTGCCCATCCAGCCGCTGGCCGCGGCCTTCTTCGGCGTCTTGGCATGGCCGGTCGGCTCGTGGGAGCCGGGCGGCTCGACGATCTCGTCCTGCATGCGTCCTCCTCAGGGGGGAACGCCGCGTCACCGGCGGCGCTGTCCGACCAGTGCAGCGCCCAGCGGACGGTGAGGTCAATCACAACCTCCGGTTTTCCGCTCACCGGCAGCACCTGCGCTGAGGTGTCGTCGTGCGACGCCCGCACCGGTCAGCGGGCCACTGGGGAGGCACGGTGCGTAGCGGGCGCGGGGTCCGGGCTGTTGCCCACAAGACCCGCCGTGCTTCCGGCGGTGGCGTCGACGACGTCACCGTTGTCCGGGCTCAGCGCAACCGCGTCCGGAGTACGAGGTTGGCGATGAACGCCGCTCCTCCGACGACCGCGATCACCCAGCCGAATGTGCCGGCCTCCGTGCCCGCCTTGGTGAGGCCCAGGTAGAGCCCCGTGACCGTGACCAGGGCGCTGGCCAGGACTGCCACCGCGAACTCGATCCGCCCCATGCGCATGCCGCACGGTAGCGCCGGTGGACCGCCGGCGGCCCTGTCCACCGTTGAGCGGAACGCCTGAGGCCGATCGGTCAGCCTGCCCGCTCCGACACCGGCTGCGCGGAGGGCTGCACCGGCGTCTGCACCGGGCGCACACCCGCGTCACCGGCGGCCGGCCGGCCGGCGTTCAGCCGATGCCCCTGCGCCTGGTCGTTGGCCTGCTCGAAGGTGATGATGCGGTGCCCGCGGTTCTTGGTGAACACCAGCGCGCGCAGCCAGGTGTAGAGCGTGCCGAGCCGGTTGCCCCAGCCGATCAGGTACAGCACGTGGATGAAGCCCCACATGACGTAGGCCAGGAATCCGGTGACCTTCATGCCGAAGGCGTCGGCGACGGCGGACTTGTAGCCGATGGTCGCCATGCTGCCCTTGTCGAAGTACGTGAAGGGCTCCACGTTCTGGTCACCCGAGAGCCGCGCCTTGATCAGCTTCCCGACGTACTTGCCCTCCTGCATGGCCGGCTGCGCGATACCCGGCAACTTGTTCAGCGAGACCATGTCGCCGACCGCGAACACCTCGGCATGGCCGGGCAGCGAGCAGTCGGGGTTCACCGCGATCCGGCCGGCTCGGTCGGTGTCCGCGCCGCTGCTCCTGGCCAGCAGCGTCGCGAGCGGCGAGGCGGCGACTCCCGCGGCCCAGATCCGGGTGCGGGTGCGGATCGTCTCCTCACCGTCCGGGCCCTTGACCGTCACCGAGCGGTCGTCCATCCCGATGGCCAGCGTGCCGGTGCGGATCTCGACGCCCATCTTCTCCAGGCGCCGGTGCGTATAGGCCTGCAGCTTCGGCGCGAAGGGCGGCAGCACCGAGGGCGCGCCCTCCAGCAGCAGGATCCGCGCCTCACGGGTGTCGATCGACCGGTAGTCGCGAGGCAGCACGGAATGCGCGAGCTCCGCCACCTGGCCCACCAGCTCGACACCGGTCGGACCGGCGCCGATCACCACGAAGGTGAGCCACTCGGCCCGTTCCGCCGAATCGGTGGACAGCTCGGCCATCTCGAACGCGAGGAGGATCTGGTCGCGCAGGTGCCGCGCATCCTCGCTGGTCTTCATCCCCGGCGCGTACTCGGCGAACTCGTCGCGGCCGAAATAGGAGTGCGTCGCGCCGGCTGCCACGACGAGGGAGTCGTAGGGCAGCTCCAGCGGCTGGCCGTCCGGACCCTCGGCATGCACCACCCGCCGGTCCAGGTCGAAGTCGTGCACGTCGGCGAGCAACGCCCGGGCGTTGGCCTGCTTCTTGATGACGCTCCGCAGGGCCGGGGCGATGAGGCCGGGGGGAAGGATCCCGGCCGCCACCTGGTAGAGCAGCGGCTGGAAGAGATGGTGGTTGGTCCGGTCCACCACCGTCACCTCGGCGTCGGCGTGCTCGAGCGCGCGGACGACGTTCAACCCGCCGCCGACCACCACGACGCGATGTCGTGGCGTCGCTGTCGTCTGTATCGCGCTCACGGAGCCACCGGTCTCTCGTCCACCGACCACAGGAAGACCCCGTCCGGTCGTCTCGTTCGTCGCAGGGTCCGTCGCGTCTCGTGGTAGGCGAGGTAGGCGAGGATCTCGGCGATCACGAAGTGCCGCTGGGCACCGGTCATCGGGGCGGACCCGAACAGGGCCGCCGTCAGCTCCGGAACGGTGCGGGGCCGGCTCTCGACCAGCTCGCGCACCTGCGTCAGTCGCCTCCGCTTGCCGGCGGCGATCGTGTCGGCCCGCCGGGCGCCGTCGCGGAACGGCGTCCCGTGCCCGGGCAGCACGAGCTCCGGCGCCAGGTCGCGGACGCGGTCCAGCGACTCCAGGTATGAACCCAGCGGATCCGGGTCGAACCCGCGCTCGAACGTGACCGGCGGGGAGACCACCCGGAGGAGGTGGTCCCCGGAGCAGAGCAGCCGGTCGTCGGCGTTCCAGAGGCAGACGTGCCCGGGCGAGTGTCCCGGCGTGTGCACGACCTCCCACGTCCGGCCGCCGGCGCCGAACCGCTCCCCGCCGTCGAGCAGCCGGGAGGGCCGCCCCACCGAGGGCATGACGGGCAACCAGTCCCGCAGCCCCTCGGAGGTCTCCGTGAGCTCGGTCCCGTAGAGGCCGTGGTCGGCCAGCATGAGCGTCCGGCGGTCGACGGCCTCCTCGGGGTCGTCGTACTTGGCCAGGTCGAGGTCGGTGCGGCGGTGCATCCACAGCTCGCCGCCGCTGCGCCGGACCACCTCACCGGCCAGCCCGAAGTGGTCGATGTGCGCGTGGGTCACCACGAGCCGCTCGAGCCGCTCCAGACCGCTCCCGGCGGCGGCCAGCGCGGCGGTGACGGCGGCCGTTCCGTCCGGTCCCGGGTCCCCGCCCCCGTCCACGCCGGCTGCGATCCCGCAGTCCACCAATGTGTCGCCGCCCTCCCCGCGCAGGAGGTAGGCGCTCACCGTCGGCACGCCGTGGATACCGAGCGGCAGCGCCAGCCGGTATACGCCGTCGGCGACCTCGGCGACCTCGACGCCGGCCATTCCAGGAGCGGCGACCCGGTCCGCCACCGGCACCCGGGTCAGTCCCTCACCTGGGACACCGACCGCAACTCATCGGGAGTGGCCGTCCCGAAGCCGAAGAACTCGAGGTAGGCCGGGATCTGCTCGAACAGCATGTCCTTGCCGACCTGCACGGGACAGCCCTTGTCCAGTGCGGCCTGCAGGAACGGCGTGATCTCCTGCTTCATCACGACCTCGCCGACGAACGTCGTCGGAGCGATCCGGTCGACGTCCAGCGGCAGCGGGTCGTCGTCCTTCATGCCGAGCGGGGTCGCGTTCACGACGAGGTCGAACCCGTCCGGGTCCTTGGAGCCGGTCGTGATCTGCAGCTCCGGGTAGGCGGCGACGAGTCGCTCGCCCAGCGCCTCGGAGGCCGCGGCGTAGGGGTCGAACAACCCCATCGCGGCCACGCCGGCGGCCGCCAGGGACGCCGCGATCGGAGAGCCGACACCGCCGTTGCCGACGACGAGGGCCCGCTTCCCCTGCAGGTCGAAGCCCTTGCGCAGGACACCCCGGACGAAGCCCTCGCCGTCGAACTGATCGCCGAGGAGCGTCCCGTCCTCACGGAGCAGCACCGCGTTGGCCGCCCCGGCCACGACGGCCGTCGGCGTCAGCTCGTCGACCAGCTCGATCGTCGTCACCTTGTGCGGCATGGTCACGAGCGCGCCGCGAACGTTGGTCAGTTTGAACAGGTAGTGGAAGAACTCCGGGTACTCCCCCGCCTTCACACCCATGGGTACGACCACCGCGTCGATGTCGTTCTTCTCGAACCACGGGTTGTAGATCAATGGCGCCTTGAAGGCGAAGGTCGGGTAGCCGAGGTGGGCGATGAGGGTGGTCTTCCCGCTGATCATGAGCGCTCCTCCTGTCGACCCGCGGCGCGGTCGGGTGCCGAGGTCGTTCCACGCAGCATCGTGGTCCTGGCCTGCGGACGCCGGGCGGCCTTCCTGCCCAGCGGGAAACGCGACGTCGGCGGTGTTCACCGCGCTCGGCGTCATCGTCCCCGCCGGTGCGCGCGACCGCCTGACGGCGGAAGCGGAGCCTGTGGGAGCGGCACCGGGCCCGCGGATGCGGACGCGCCCCGCCACGAGGTCTCGTGGCGGGGCGCGTCCGGGAATCAGCTCTTCAGCTGGTCCTTCACCGCTCCCAGGAACACCTCGGACGTCTCCCGGACGAAGTTCGCGTGCGTTGCCGCCAGCGTCGTCGCCCAGTCCTGCCCGGTGCCCTTGGCGGCCTGCTCCTCCAGGTCGAGCATGTTCTTGAGGACCCGCTCGTAGCCCTCGAGGAACGTCAACCCGTTCTTCTTCGCCTGCGCCACCACCTGCTCGCTCAGGTCGCGCACGCGCTGCGTCACGGCTTCCATGTCCACCCCGCCACCGGCTGCGCCATCCGTCGTGCTCATGTGCGTGACTCCTCTCGTCGGGTGTCCTGCGCCCCCACGGTTGCGGAGGTCTGTTCGCGTTCCGGCGACGTCTCCCACTGCGCGACGGCCATGCCGGTGATCCACGGGTACACCGGCTCGTAGGCCAACGTGCGCGGACGAGCGGGCTCCACGGCACCGGCCACCGCCAGCCAGCTACGGATCTCGTGGGCGCCGTTTCCGGCGAGCTCCAGCTCGCTGTCCGGCAGGTCGAGCACCTGGTCGAGCTCGCCCCGCTCGAGGCGCTCGAGGAACCACCGGTCGAAGTCCTCCGCGATGTCGCCGACCCGCGGTGTCCCGATCCAGTGCGAGAGTCCACCGGCGCCGACGATCGCCACGCGCTGCAGCCCCGGGTAGGAGCGGATGGCATCGCCGAGCGCCTTGCCGAACTCGTAGGCACGGCGGACCGGTACCAGGGGCGGCACGGCACAGTTCTGCACGATCGGCACCAGCGGGATCTTCATGTCGTGGTCGAGCTCGTAGTAGACCGTCATGATCCCGTGGTCGAGCTCGAGCTGATGGGAGAACGCCGGGTCGAACCCGGCGTTGAGCGTGTGCCGCGCGATGTGGTTCGCCAGGCCGGCGTGCCCCGGGATCCAGACCTTGTCGATCGGCAGCCACTCCTCCGTCGGGCCCCAGTTCTTCTCCCCCAGACCGATGCAGAGCTGGGGGAAGTTCTCGAGGAAGAAGTTGGTGTAGTGCTCGTTGGAGAGCACGACACACGCCTCCACGCCCCGCGCCACCGCCTCGTCGCGGATGTGGTCCAGGGCGCCGAAGAAGTGGTTGCGCTGTTCCTCCGGCGCGGCCATCCGGGCGGAGGACATCATCGGCGCGTGGGACGCGCAGTACGCCAGGACTATTTCTGCCACCGGGCTTTCCTCTCTTCCTTCTCCCCGAACGGCGCGAGGATCTTCCGGTAGTCGTCACGGGCGAAGCCGGCCGCGCGGCAGAAGCGGTTGAGCAGCACCTCGTGCAGCCCGAGGTTGTAGAAGGCCGCGATGTCCCGGTTGTCGAAGGCCTTCCGCTCGTCATCGGTCAGCTCGTAGAGAGTGACGTCGAAGCCGGCACGGCCCTCGCCCCCCGCTGCGCTGTTCACCTCGCCGGCGCGCACCCAGTCGTATACGCAGCGGTGCATCTGGTACCAGCTCATCGGGCCTCCTTGCCGTTCCCGACGGAGATTCGCACGGGATGACCCCGCGACCCATGCCGCCGACCGCACGTTCCGGCCAGTGAGAAGGGGGTGGTGGCGTGCCGGGCCCCGGAACACAGTGGCGGGACGGACAGTCTCCGATCGGGAGTGCCGATGAGCCTCAATCTTGTCCAGGGCGTACCTGCGGTGGTCCCTCCGTCCGACATCGGCGCGCTCGACGTGCACGCCCATGCGATGCCGCTGCCGCTCCTGCAGCGGCTCGCCGACCGCGGGCTCGCCGACCTCACGGAGGTGACCGCCGGCATCCTGCGGCTCGACCCGCGGGTGAGCGGCGTCGGCCCGCGCGCGCCGCTGCCCCTGGCGAGGTCCCAGTACGACGTCGGCGTCCGGCTCTCGGAGATGGACGAGGTCGGCGTGCACCGCCACGCGGTGTCGTTGCCCCCGTTCCTCTTCGCGTCGACGGCGGAGGACGAGCAGCTGGCCACGGGCGTCGTGGCGCAGGGCAACGAGGATCTCGCCACCTACGTCGCCGACGCGTCCGACCGGCTGCTCGGGCTTGCCTCGGTCCCGCTGGGCTGGCCAGGTGCCGCCGAGGAGGCGCGCCGCGCGCTGGACGACCTCGGGATGGCAGGCATCGCCATCGGCAGCCGCGGCGGCGGTCGCGATCTGGACGACCCGATCAACGAGGACCTGTGGGCGCTGCTGTCGGAACGACGGACCTTCGTCTTCATGCACCCGAGCGGTGTCCCCGACACCCACCGCCAGAAGGACTACTGGCTGCCGCAGCTCGTCGGCTACCCGATGGAGACCGCGCTCGCCGTCGCCCGACTGGTGTTCGGCGGCGTGCTGGAGCGCTTCCCGCTGAACCTGTGCCTCGCCCACGGCGGCGGCTGCCTGCCGTCGCTGCGGGGCCGGCTCGACATGGGCTGGGAACGCAAGGACGTCGCCCGGACCACCACGGTGCCACCCAGCGACTTCACCGACCGCCTCTACTACGACACTGCGGTCTTCTCACCGGTGCTGCTGAGCCGCCTCGTCGAGGACGTCGGGGCCGGACACGTCCTCCTGGGCACCGACCACCCGTTCGAGCTCGGGGATCGCGCACCGCTGGAGACCGTGCGCGCGCTCGGGCTCGCGGAGGCCGACGAGCGCCGCATCCTCGGGGGCAACGCTGTGGAGCTGCTGGGGTCGCCCGTGCCGTCCTGACGGCCGGCGTCGGGTCTTACAACGCGGGCCCCGCGGAGGGCGACCGCCAGAACTCGCCCATCGTCTTCTCCAGGTCCGCCCACGTCCGCAGCCACTCCAGGAACGGCCGAACGCTCGCCTCGAGCGTCCCGAGCTGCTCGTCGAAACCCTCGAGCTGGGTCTTCAGCGCCTGCACCTGGGCGCGGCGGGCCGCGAGGTCCTCCAGGAGGGCCTCCAGCTGCCCCGCGGACATCGTCGCCGGCATCGTCGGTAGTCCGGGTAACGACGGCGGCCCGGCAGTCCCGGTCCCGGCCGCTGCCGTCCAGCCGGCCATGATCCGGTCGGCGGCCGAGCGGAGCTGACTGGCGAGATCGGCCGGGGACCCGGGCGGGCCGGACCTCTCGTCGGTCACGTCTCCGCCCACATCATGCCGAGCAGCTCGATCCGCCACTCGCTGTAATCGTCCGGCACCCTCGTGGACGACGCGACGTCGGAGTTGCGCCCGAGGGCCGTCAGCGCGATGTCCTTCGGGGTGGCACCGGACCCGACCATGCAGACCCGCAGCCCGTTCGCCGCATCCGCCTGGGCGGCCTGACGCAGAATGCGGAGCAACGCTGCCCGGGCCGCCACGTCGTCCTCGGTCGAGACGTCCTCGGGCAGCACCCCGGTGACGAACGTCAACCGTGCGTCGGGCGTGAGCGCGGGCAGCGCGGCCGCCACGGCCGGAAAGCGGGCGAGCACCCCCTCGCCGAAGAAATGGTGCACCCGCTCGACGGCGGTGTCGCCCTGGACGGTGAACGTGGCCGGCAGCTGGACGTAACCGGCGAAGGAAGCAGGACCGGCGTCCGCACACACCCGGGGCACGTCGGCGAGGTCGTGCACCTCCACCACCTCGGCGTCGTGCTCGCGGAGGACGGCGGCCACGTCGGAGGCGAGTTGGGCGATGCCGGACACCAGGTAGCGGGGCATGTGTTTCCTCTCGGTCAGATGCGCCGGGCGGCGCGTAGAGCCAATCCTGGAGCAGACGGGCCAGGCGCGGCATCACGAGCCACGTCATCAGCGCGGTCACCGCGACGGCGACGAGAGCGACGCGCAGGACGACCGGCAGCGCGAGCGGCTGCAGCACCAGATTGAAGAGGAGTTGCAGGACGAAGATCCCCATCAGGGAGACGGCGAACATCTTCCCTCCCGGGGGCGACGCGGCGCGCGATCGTCACGGTCACCGGCTCACCCGGAGCCGTCGGCCGCTCGGCCATCTCAGCCCACCTCCGCCTCCCAGTCCCGCTGCTCCAGCGAGTCGCGGATGTGCATCAGGAACAGGGACGCCGTGGAACCGTCAAGAGCCCGGTGGTCGTAGACCAGGCCGATGATTCCCGTCGGATGGATGGCGATCGCGTCCCCCACGGCGACCGGCCGGCGCTTGACCCCGTCGGTGCACAGGATCGCGACGTTGGGCTGGTTGATGATCGGGGACGAGGCGTAGCTCGCGAACGGGCCCGGGTTGGTGATCGTGAACGTGGAGCCCTGCATGTCCGACATGGGCAACTTCTTCCCCCGCGCGGCCCCCGCCAGCTCGGTGATGCGCTTGGCGATGCCGCGCATGTTGAGACCGTCGGCGTCCTTCACCACCGGGACGACGAGGCCCTGCTGGTCGAGGTCGACGGCGATGCCCAGGTTCACGTAGGGGTGCAGGGTCATCGTCTTCGCCTCGATGTCGATCGAGGAGTTGACGGTGGGATGGGCACGCAGCGCGTCGATCGCCGCGCGGGACACGAAGGGCAGGTAGGACAGCGAGGACCCGGTCTCCTTCTTGAAGCGGTCCTTGTGCTTGCCGCGCACTCGCTCGACGTTGTCGAAGTCGACCTCGACGGAGGTCCAGACCGCTGCCGCCGTCGACTGCGAGGTTTTCATCCCCCCGGCGACGGCCAGCCGCATCCGCGACAGCTCCACCACCTGATCGCGCGGGTCACCGCCTGCGGTGGGCGCCGTGGGCCGGGCCACCGCTGTGGCGGGCGCGGCAGCCGCCGGTGCCGGTGCCGGTGCCGGTGCC
>JAOPWM010000216.1 GCA_025965695.1 Blastococcus sp. | reverse complement strand
CGCTGACCCACCCGCCCCGGGCAGGACGACGGTGAGCGAGGGCGGCTCCACGCCACGGGTCCGGCGTCGCCGGCCGCCGCGCGATCCCGAGGCGACGATGTCGCTGATCGCGCATCTCACCGAGCTGCGCAACCGCGTGGCGAAGGCGCTCCTCGCGATCGCCGTCGGCACCGTCGCCGGCTTCATCTGGTACGACCACGGCCTGCTGACCTTCCTGACCGAGCCCTACTGCTCGGTGCCGGCCGACCTGCGGTTCCAGGGCAGCGACGACTGCCGGCTGATCGTTCTTGACGTCTTCGGCGGGGTGCTGCTCCGTCTCAAGATCGCCCTCATCGCCGGCGTGGTGCTCTCCTCCCCGGTCTGGCTCTACCAGCTCTGGGCCTTCATCACCCCGGGCCTCAAGCGCAACGAGAAGCGTTACACGATCGCCTTCGTTGCCGCGTCGACTCTGTTGTTCGCCGCGGGTGCCCTCCTCGCGTGGATCACCCTCCACAAGGGCCTGGAGCTGCTGCTCAGCCTGGCCGGTAACGAGGTGGCGTTCCAGCTGACCGCCCCGCTCTACCTCGGCTTCGTCATCAGCCTGCTGGTGGCGTTCGGGCTGTCCCTGGAGCTGCCGCTGGTCGCGGTGGCCCTCAATCTCGTGGGCATCCTGAGCTACGCGACGCTGAGCAAGTCCCGGCGGTGGATCTTCTTCCTCACCATCGTCTTCGCCGCGGTCGTCACGCCCACCCAGGACCCGTTCACCATGCTCGCGATGGCCGTGCCCATGATCGTGCTGTTCGAGGGGTCCATCCAGATCGCCCGGTTCGTGGACAAGCGCCGGGCCAAGAGGGCCGCCGTCGAGGGCTTCCACGACCTGGGGGACGACGAGGCCTCACCGCTGGATGCCGGCCCGTCCTCGCTCGACGACGCCTACGACCCCACGAGCACCTCCACGCGCTCTTGACCGACGTCGCGGTCCTGGTCAGCCCGACGGCGGGCCGGGGACGGGCCGGCGTCCTCACCGACGACGTCCTCGCCGCCTTCCGCGCGGCCGGGCTGTCGGCGCGGGTGCTGCCGGCGACCACGGGCGCGGAGGGGGAGCGGCAGGCCGCCGAGGCGGTCGCCGCGGGCGCTGGCGCCATCGTCGCAGTAGGCGGTGACGGCACCGTCCACGCCGCCGTCCAGGCGGTCGCGGGCACGTCGGCGGCGCTGGCCGTCGTCCCGGCCGGGACCGGCAACGATTTCGTGCGTGCCCTGAGCATCCCGACCGACGCGCTTGCCGCGGCCCGTGCGGCCGCCGAGGACCTTTCCACCGGCACGCACCGCACGATCGACGCGGGGCGGACCGGGGACCGCTGGTGGGCCACGGTGCTCTGCTGCGGATTCGACTCCGCCGTCTCCGACCGGGCCAACCGGCTGCGCTGGCCCAAGGGCCGCCGTCGGTACGACGTCGCCGTCCTCGCCGAACTTGCCCGCCTGAGGCCGCTGGAACTGACCCTGGTCCTGGACGGCGCGGCGCGGACCCTGCCGATCACGATGGTCGCCGTCGGCAACACCCCCTGGTACGGCGGCGGGATGAAGGTCTGCCCGGGCGCCGACCCCACCGACGGGCTCTTCGACGTCACGGTGGTCGGGGCGACGAGCCGCCTCGAGCTGATGCGGACCAAACCGCGGCTGACGGCGGGCACGCACATCGAGCACCCCACGGTCAGCGTTCACCGCGCCGTCCGGGTGGAGCTGTCCAGCCCCGACGTCACGACCTACGCCGACGGCGAGCCGGTCGCCCCGCTGCCTTCGGTCGCCGAGTGCATCCCCGGCGCCCTGCGGATCGTCGGGTCCGCGCGCGCCTGAGCGGGCACGACAGGCGCCGGGGGACTGAGCCGATCGTCGGGCGCGGGCCTACCGTGGAGGCATGTCCAGCCCCGCTGAGCGGTATGCGGCTGCCCGGCGGCGGACCGCCCACCCCACGCTCTCGGACTTCACCGTCGACCTCGGATTCTCGCTGGACCCCTTCCAGGTCGAGGCGTGCGAGGCGCTCGAGGAGGGCTCGGGCGTCCTGGTCTGCGCGCCCACGGGCGCCGGCAAGACCGTCGTAGGCGAGTTCGCGATCCACAAGGCCCTCGCGGAGGGGCGCAAGGCGTTCTACACGACGCCGATCAAGGCACTGAGCAACCAGAAGTACGCCGATCTGGTCGAGCGGTACGGGGCGAAGAAGGTCGGCCTGCTGACCGGCGACAACGCCGTCAACGGTGACGCACCCGTGGTCGTGATGACCACCGAGGTGCTGCGCAACATGCTCTACGCCGACTCCCCGGCGATTGCCGGCCTCGGCTACGTGGTCATGGACGAGGTGCACTACCTCGCCGACCGGTTCCGCGGCGCGGTGTGGGAAGAGGTGATCATCCACCTCCCGCAGTCGGTCACCCTCGTCTCGCTGTCGGCGACGGTCAGCAACGCCGAGGAGTTCGGCGACTGGCTCGTGACCGTCCGAGGCCATACGAAGGTCGTCGTCAGCGAGGTGCGCCCGGTCCCGCTGTGGCAGCACATGCTGGTCGGCAACCGGGTGTTCGACCTCTTCTCGCTGCGTCCCGCCGCCCACGCCGGCGAGCAGGGGGACACCGCCCGCAGCCAGTCCACCCGGGAGCGCGGCGCCTCGGTGGTCGACCCCGAACTGGTGCGCTACGTCCGGGAGCACGAGCGGCGGATCGACTCCTGGCACGGCGGGGGACCCCGCGGCTCGCGCCGCGACGACTCGCACCGCCCGCGCTACCGCGCCCCGGCACGCTCCGACGTCGTCACCCGGCTGGACAACGCGGGCCTGCTGCCGGCGATCACCTTCGTGTTCAGCCGCACCGGCTGCGACGCCGCGGTGCGCCAGTGCCTGCTGACCGGGCTGCGCCTGACCGACGAGGTCGAGCGGGCCGAGATCGCCGAGATCATCGACCGGCGCACCGGGTCCCTGCCGGAGGAGGACCTGCACGTCCTCGGCTTCTGGGAGTGGCGCGAGGGGCTCCTCGCCGGCCTCGCCGCCCACCACGCGGGCCTGGTCCCCGCCTTCAAGGAGACCGTCGAGGAGTGCTTCGTCCGCGGCCTGGTCAAGGCGGTGTTCGCCACCGAGACCCTGGCCCTGGGCATCAACATGCCCGCACGCAGCGTCGTCCTCGAGCGGCTGGTGAAGTGGAACGGCGAGGCGCACGTCGACGTCACGCCGGGGGAGTACACCCAGCTCACGGGGCGGGCGGGCCGCCGAGGCATCGACGTCGAGGGGCACGCCGTCGTGGTGTGGGCGCCCGGTGTCGACCCCGCCGTGGTGGCGGGGCTCGCCAGCACCCGCACCTTCCCGCTGAAGTCCTCCTTCCGGCCGAGCTACAACATGGCGGTCAACCTGGTCAGCTCCTTCGGCCGGGCACGGGCCCGTGAACTGCTCGCCTCCTCCTTCGCCCAGTTCCAGGCCGACCGCTCCGTCGTCGGGCTGGCGCGGGCCGCGGCCCGGCACGAGCAGGAGGCCGCACGCTTCGCCGCGGAGATGCACTCCGACCGGGGGGACGTCGGTCAGTACGCGGAACTTCGGCGGCAGATCGGCGAACGGGAGAAGGAGCTGTCGCGGGACTCGCAGGCCAAGCGGCGGATCGAGGCGGCCGAGGCACTGGCGGCGCTCCGCCCGGGCGACGTCATCCGGGTGCCGTCCGGCCGCCGGCAGGGGCTCGCTGTGGTCCTGGACGCCGGGATCACCGACCTGGCCGACCCGCGGCCACTGGTCCTGACCGAGGACAAGTGGGCCGGCCGGCTGGGTCCGATCGACTTCCCGACGCCGGTGAGCGCTCTCGCCCGCGTCCGGGTCCCCAAGAACTTCAACCACCGCAGCCCGCACGCCCGCCGGGACCTCGCCGCCACGCTCCGCACCGCCCGTGTCGAGAACGACCTGGGCGCCCGGAAGGTCAAGCACCGCTCCGCAGCTGCCGACGACCCTGTGCTCGACGATCTGCGCCGCGCACTGCGCGCCCATCCGGTGCACGAGCTCCCCGACCGGGAGGAGCGCGTCCGGGTGGCCGAGCGGTGGCTGCGCTCGGTGCGGGAGGCCGACTCGCTCCAGCACAAGATGGCCGACCGGACCGGCTCGCTGACCCGCCAGTTCGACGCGACGTGCGACGTCCTGGAGGAACTGGGCTACCTCGTCCCGGAGATCGCCCCGCTGGTCCCGGCCGACACCGCGGTCGTCGGGGCCGCGGACGACCTCCCGGTGGTCACTGACGACGGGCGCCGGCTCTCCAGGATCTGGTCGGAGGCGGACCTGCTGGTGGCCGAGTGCCTACGGGCCGGGGCGTGGCATGGGCTCACCCCGGCCGAGCTCGCCGCGGCGGCGTCCGCGGTCGTCTTCGAGGCGCGGCGGGACAACCCGGCTCTGCCCGCGGTGCCCGCCGGGAAGGTCGCGGCGGCGATCGGTGAGATGCGCCGGATCCGGCTCCGGCTGCACGACGTCGAGACCGACCACGGCGTCCGCGTCACCCGCGACCTGGACCTGGGGTTCGCGTGGGCCGCCTACCGGTGGGCCGACGGCCAGAGCCTGGACCGGGTCCTCGCCGGGGCCGAGCAGGCCGGCACGGAACTCTCCGGCGGCGACTTCGTCCGATGGGCCCGTCAGCTCATCGACCTCCTGGACCAGGTCGCCAAGATCGCCGAGGAGCCCGTGGCCGGGGTGGCCCGCGCCGCGGTGGGCCGGCTGCGCCGCGGCGTCGTCGCGGTTGCCATCGGCGGCTGACCTGCGTTTCGCTGTCTTCCGCGGGCCGGGACGGTAGGGCACAATTCCGACGCCGTGACCGGTCGTCACGGGTACGGCAGGCCCGACCGGGGAGCGACGAATGACCGATCCGCCGCGGAGCAGCGACGAGTCGGGCAGCGCGGACGAGCGGACCGACACCGGCGCGTCCCCGGTGGATCGCGACCGCTTCGCCACGCAGCCCACGCCGGCCTACGGCCAGGCCGCCCCCCAGTACGGACAGCCCCAGCCGCCGCAGCCACAGAACTCGGGGCAGTACGGCTGGCCCGCCCAGCCTGCCTACGGGAACCCCGGCTACGGCCAGCCGCAGCAGCAGTACGGCGCCCCCCACTACGGGGCGGCGCAGTACGGCCCGCCGGCCGGGGCGCCGGGGGAGACATCCAAGGTCGGCCTGATCGCGCTTGTCGCCGGGCTCGCGCTGCTGCTGATCGCCGGGGTCGTCGTCCTGGTGATGTCGCTGCAGTCCACCGTGCTGGACCCGGCAGCGGTCCAGCGCGACGTCGCCGCCCAGTTCGAGCAGCGCGAGGGCGTCGCGGTGGAGTTGAACTGCCCCGACGACATGAAGGTGGAGGCGAACGCCACCTACGACTGCAGCGGGACCACTGCCGACGGCGAATCGGTCACGCTCCAGATCGCGATCGCGGACGAGAACACTGCGGCCTATACGTGGACCGAGCCCTGAGCCGACCCGGGAACGGGGTCAGCCGAGCGCATCCGCCGGCCAGCCGAGAGCCGCGCCCAGCCGTCTGAGCGAGGACTCCAGGCCGTGCGCCGCCGCGAGCCCGGCCAGGGCTGCGGGGTCGGCGGGCGTGCGCGGCAGCGTGCCCTCGACCGGCGGCAGGTCGATGGTCCGAGCGACGGCGACGACCACCGGCGCAGCGTCGAGGTAGTCCGTGGCCGCGTGCATCTTCTTCAGGACGGCCGCGGTCAGCGGCGGCCGGGGGACGACGGTCCGCGCGACGGCCGCCCGGATGCCCGCCAGATCCGCGAACTCGTTGATCAACGCCGCGGCCGTCTTCGCACCGACCCCGGCGACACCGGGCAGCCCGTCGCTCGGGTCACCCCGGAGGACGGCGAAGTCGGCGTAGGCGCGACCGGGGATGCCGTACTTGGCCGCCACTGCCGCCTCGTCGACCATCTCGATGTCGGCGATGCCGCGAGCGGTGTAGAGCACCCGCACGCCGCGGGCGTCGTCGACGAGCTGGAAGAGGTCGCGGTCGCCGGTGACGACGTCGACCGGCCCGCGGGCGCGGGTGGCGAGGGTGCCGATGACGTCGTCGGCCTCGAACCCGGGCGCCCCGACGCGGTCGATGCCGGCGGCGGCCAGCACCTCGATGAGCACCGGCACCTGCGGGCTCAGCTCGTCGGGCACCTCCTCGCCGCCCTCGGGCGCCACGCGGTGCGCCTTGTAGGAGGGGAGCGCCTCCACGCGGAAGGCCGGCCGCCAGTCGTCGTCCCAGCAGGCGACCAGACGGTCGGGGCCGTGTGTGGTGAGCAGCCGCGCGGTCATGTCCAGGAAGCCGCGGACGGCGTTGATGGGCCGGCCGTCGGGCGTGGTGACGCTCGTGGGAACGCCATAGAAGGCCCGGAAGTAGAGACTGGCCGCGTCCAGCAACATGGTCGTCACGAGCCCTCCTCGCCGGCGCTCGTCGGTTTCGTGCCCAACGGTGCTGTGCTTCTGCGTGACCCCGCAAGCTCGCTCACGATGGCGGACGGTAGCGGTCCGGCAACGATTGCGGAGATCGGCGTACTCCCTGGCTAGTCTGCGCAGGTGGGAACCGACACACCTGCGGTCGCGCCGAACTCGACCGTGCACCCCCTCGTGACGATCGAGCGCGTGCATGCTGCCCGGGAGATCGCCGCCGAGGCCGGGATCGACCTGCTCGTGCTCACCCCGGGATCGGACCTCCGTTACCTGTCGGGCTACCACGCGCACGCCATGGAACGGCTCACGGCGCTGGCGGTGCCGCGGCAGGGTGAGCCCTTCCTCGTCGTCCCCCGGCTGGAGGCGCCGATGGTGGACGCCGGCCCGGCGGGGAGCCTCGGCCTCGAACTGCTCGCCTGGGACGAGACCGACGACCCGTTCGCGCTCCTGGCTCGGACGGCCACCGCCCGCCTCGGGTCGGCGCCCACCCGGGTCGCCGTGGGCGCCCGCTCCTGGGCCGAGCACGCGCTCGGCGTCCAGCGGGCGCTGCCCGGCTCGGCGCTGGAGGTCGCGAGTCCCGTCGTCGACCGGCTCCGCATGGTGAAGTCCACGGCCGAGATCGAGGAGCTCGCCCTGGCGGGCGCGGCCATCGACCGGGTGCACGCCCGCATGGCCGAGTGGCTGCGCGTGGGTCGCAGCGAGGCCGAGGTGGGCGCGGACATCGCCGCCGCGATCGTCGGGGAGGGGCACACCGGCGTGGATTTCACGATCGTCGGATCGGGGCCCAACGGTGCGAGCCCGCACCACGAGCTGTCGGGTCGGACCGTGCGGGCCGGTGACCTCGTCGTCGTCGACATCGGTGGGGAGACGGCCACCGGCTACCGGTCGGACTGCACCCGCACCTACGTCGTCGGCGGTTCAGCGGCTGCCGACGTGGCCGAGTGGTACTCCGTGCTCCAGGCGGCCCAGGAGGCGTCGACCGCCTCGGTGCGGCCGGGGGTGACCGCAGAGGATGTCGACGCCGCGGCCCGTCGCGTCATCGACGACGCCGGGTGGGGGGCGCACTTCATCCACCGCACCGGGCACGGCATCGGGCTGGACACGCACGAGGCGCCCTACATCGTCGCGGGCAACGAACTGCCCCTGGAGGCGGGCATGGCCTTCTCCGTGGAGCCGGGCATCTACCTGGCCGGCCGGTGCGGCGCCCGCATCGAGGACATCGTCGTCTGCACCGACGACGGCGTCCGCACACTGAACGGCGGTCCCCGTGAACTCGTCGAACTCCCCGGCTGAGGCCGGCGCCGCGGGCCCTCCGGCCGTCGACGTCGACCGGGCGCTGTTGGCTGCCCTCGCGCGGGACGGCCGGGCCAGCTACACCGACCTCGCCGAGCGGGTGGGGCTGTCCGTCTCGGCCGTGCACCAGCGGGTGCGGCGGCTCGAGCAGCGCGGTCTGATCACCGGGTACCACGCGACGGTCGACGCCAGGGCGCTCGGCCTGCCCTTGACCGCGTTCGTCTCGATCACGCCCATCGACGTCGCTCAGCCCGACGACGCCCCGGCGCGGCTGGCGCACCTGTCGGCCATCGAGGCCTGTCACTCGGTCGCGGGGATGGAGAGCTACATCCTCAAGGTGCGCGTGGCCTCACCCGACGCCCTCGAGGGGCTGCTGCAGGACATCCGTGCGGCCGCGAACGTCACCACGCGAACGACGGTCGTGCTCTCGACCTTCTACGAGAACCGCCCGCCGCTCTGAAGCGGGGTCACTGGGCTGGACATCCCTTCGAACATGTGTTCGCATGTGCGCATGCGATGGGACGCGCAGCGCCTCGACCTCGAGGACCCGGCGACGCTGCCCGGCATGCCCAGCATCCGGGGCCTGCTGCGCACCGTGCAGGTGCCGGAGTTCCCCGGCCTGACGTTCCACGAGGTCCGTTCGAAGAGCGCCCTCAACCACGTGCCAGGGGAATCGGCGATGCCGTTTCCCTGGACGATCAATCCCTACAGGGGATGCAGCCATTCGTGCGTCTACTGCTTCGCGCGAAGAACGCACGAATGGCTCGAATTGGATTCGGGCCATGATTTCGACAGCCAGATCGTCGTCAAGACCAATCTGGTCGACGTGCTGTGCAAGGAACTACACCGCCCGTCCTGGCAGCGGGAGCACGTCGCGCTGGGCACCAACACCGATCCCTACCAACGCGCGGAGGGCCGCTACCGCCTGATGCCCGGCGTCATCCGAGCGTTGACGGAATCGGGGACGCCGTTCTCCATCCTGACGAAAGGCACCCTGCTACGGCGGGACATCCCGCTGCTGGCGGAGGCCGCACGGAGCATCTCGGTCGGACTCGGCGTCTCGATGGCGATCTGGGACGACGAACTGCACGCCGCTCTCGAACCAGGAGTGCCCACCCCCCGGGCACGGCTGGACCTCGTTCGCGCCATCACCGAGGCGGGGCTGCCCTGCGGGGTGTTCATGGCGCCTGTGCTTCCCGGGCTGACCGACGGGACGGCCGAACTGGACGCGGCCCTGGGCGCGATCGCGGCGGCCGGGGCCACCGGGGTCACCGTCATCCCCCTGCACCTGCGACCGGGCGCCCGGGAGTGGTTCATGGCCTGGCTCGCCCGCGCTCATCCCGAGTTCGTCCCGCGCTACGAACAGCTGTACTCACGTCGCGCCTACGTGCCGGCCGAGTACCGGACCTGGCTCTCCCGGCGGGTCGCTCCGCTCCTGGCGAAGCACGGCCTCGACCGGCAGCCGGGCGGAACCGCACGAGGGGCGGGCGACCGCATCGCCGCCGGTGTCCCGGGCGACGAGGAGGTGGGCTTCCCCGCCGGCAGCCTGCCGGCCCACGGCCTCCCGGGCGTCCGGCCGGCGGCCCGGCGTGCGCCTGCTCCGGCCCCTGGGGCGGCCCGCACCACCGGGCAACTCAGCCTGCTCCCGCCCTGAGGGCCGACGCAGCCGAACGTGCCCGACCCGGCCGGAACCGGCGCGCGGCTAGCGTCAGCAGGATGAGCGAAGGTTTCCGTGCTGACGGCGTCCGCGTGCTGATCACCGGTGGCACCAGCGGCCTGGGCGCCGCCATGGCGAGCGCGTTGCTCGACGCCGGGGCCACCGTGGCGATCACCGGCCGCGACGAGGGCAGGGCCGAGGCGGCGGCCCGCGAACTGGGCAACGGGTGCGTCGGTGTCGGCATGGACGTCCGGGACGACCACGACGTCGAGCGGGGG
>JAOPWM010000198.1 GCA_025965695.1 Blastococcus sp. | reverse complement strand
GGTCTTTCGGCGCCGTTAGTCCCTTCCGCCTCGCGGACTTTCGTCGCCGATAGTCCGGCGTGGTGCAGGTCACCAGCGGTCTCCGATCGGCTCGCCGGCGACGACCAGCAGCCGGCAGGTCGGCCGCGCGCGTCCGGCGAGCACGGCGGACAGAGTCTCGGCGGTGGCCCACAGCGCGAGGTGCGCCGGCGCGCCCACGGCCAGCGGACCGACCGGGTGCTCGGCGCGGGCGGCATGCCAGCCACCGTGGGTGGCGGCGTCGAAGGCGTCGAACGGGCGCAGGCCCGACCCCTCCGTGTGGTGATCGACGGCGGCATGAACCCCGCCCCACGGGTCGAGGGGGGTCACCGGTGCGTCGCTGCCGAGTGCGAGCGCGACGCCGGCATCGGCCAGGTCGGCGAACCGGTTGGTGGTTGCGGCCCGGGTCGGGCCGAGTCGCTCGACGTACATCCCGGCGTCCCCGCCCCAGGCCGCGTCGAAGGCGGGCTGGACGCTGGCGACCATCCCCCATGCCTGCATCCGGGTGATGGCGCCGTCGTCGACCATCTCCAGGTGTTCCAGCCGGTGCCGGCAGGCACGGACGGCGGCCACACCCAGCTCCGCGACCACGGCGCCGACGGCGTCGAGCACCTGGTTCACGGCGGCGTCGCCGATGCAGTGGAAGCCGGCCTGGACGCCCGCCGAGGTGCAGGCCCGCACGTGGTGGACCAGTGCGGCCGACTCGAACCGCAGCGCACCGGACGTGTCGGACCGGTCGGTGTAGGGGCTGGACAGCGCCGCGGTGTGCGAGCCGAACGCACCGTCGCAGAACAGGTCTCCCCCGGCGCCCGCCAGGTCGAGCTCGCGGACGACCTTCAGGCCACCCCGCTCGGCCAGCTCGCCCCAGTAGCCGAGGACCAGCGGGGCCGGCCGCTCGCGCGCGAGCACGAGCAGCCCGGCCAGGTCGTCGGCGCCGGAGACCTCGGGCCCGGCCATCTCGTGCACGCTGCCGATGCCCAGGGTGGCGGCGGCGTCGAGGGTGGCCCGCTGCGCGGCACGGCGCTGATCGGCGCCGATCGCGGCGTAGGCGGCCTTCCGGGCCGCGTGGTGGGCGTCCAGGCGCAGCCGGCCGTCCGCGGCGAAGCCGGGCAACTCGGCGATGCCGGGAACCGTGTCGAGCAGAGCGGTGGAGACCGTGGCGGAGTGGACATCGACCCGGGCGAGGTAGGCCGGTCGGTCGCCGACGACGGCGTCGAGGTCGTGCCGGGTCGGGCCCCGGCGCTCCGGCCAGGCGGTCTCGTCCCAGCCGGTGCCCAGGATGATGCCGTTGGCCGCCCTCACATGATCGGCGACGGACGCCATGGCGGCGGCAAGGCTCACGCTCGGGTGAAGGTCGAGGCCGGTGAGCGCGAGACCCGTCGCCGTGGCGTGCACGTGGGCGTCGACGAAGGCCGGCGTCAGGAGGGCCCCCTCCCCCGCGATGACCCGGTCGGCAGGTGGTGCCGCGCCGGCGTCGCCGAGCCAGGCGATCCGGCCGTCGACGACGTGCACGGCGCGGCCGGGGCGGTCGCCGACGGTGACGTCGGTGAGCAGCAGGCTCATGTGGTCACGCGGGGATCGATCAGTGCCCGGACACCGTGGTCTGATCGGTAGAGCTCCAGGGCGAGGGCCGCATGCCCCGGCGTGTAGCCGTTGCCCACCAGCATGGTCACGTCTGCTGCCATCCCCTCCGCGCCCAGGGCCGCCGCCGAGAACGACGTCGCCATGGAGAAGAAGACCACGATGCCCCCGTCGACCGTGGCGAGGACGGCACCGTGTTCGGCACCCGGAACGTCGACGCAGACGATCGTCACGTCGGCCGGCGTACCGACGGCGGCGGCGACGGCGAGGGGGTCGGTGGCGTCGGCGATCACGACGCGGTCGGCGAGTCCGGCGGCGGCCAGGGCGGCCGCCTCGGCGGCGTTGCGCACCAGGCCGGTGAGGTTGCTGGCACCCGCGCGGCGGGCCGCAGCCAGGCTGAGGCTGCCGGACTTGCCCGCGGCTCCCAGCACCGTGACCGACCGCGCCCCGGCCCGTTCGACCACGCGGGCCGTGGCGGCCGGAGCGCCGCAGACGTCCAGGACGGCCAGGGAGACGGCGTCGGGGAGGTCGTCAGGGAGAACGGCGGCGATCGAGCGGCCGAAGAGGATCGCCGTCCCTTCGGCGGGGACCTGCTCCGACCGGCCGTCCCAGCGGGCCAGCCCGTCGGCGATCAGGAGCGGCGTGAGGGTGAGCGAGACGAGCGTGGCCACGCGGTCGCCGACGGCGAGCCCGAGCGGTGACTCCGGACCCACGGCGTCGACGACCCCGATGAGCATCCCGCCGGAGCCCGTCACCGGGTTCTGCATCTTGCCGCGCGTCGCGATGATGTCCAGGACGGCGGCCCGGACGGCCTCGCCGTCCCCTCCGCAGGACTCCGCGAGCTGCCGGAAGGACGCGGCGTCGAGGGTGAGCCGACGGACGGCGATCCGCACCTCGTCGGGCCCGACCACGGGGTCGGCGTCGAGTCGCCGGGCCGCCTGGGGCAGTGCGCCCGCGGGCTCGAGGACCCGGTGCACCCCGAGGGCCCGCTCCACAGATCCGTGCACGCCGACTCTCCTGTCTCCTTCGTTTGTTGCAGAAGAACCTAGCGTGTTTTGCTTCTAAGGCCGAAGATCCTCTCGTACGGTCACCCGTGTTGCGGAGACCCGCTCGACGACGAGCCTGGAGGCGCCGTGCTCGAACAGCCCTACGAGTACTCGGCGCGCGAGCTCGTCGAGCCCGACTGGCGGCGGCTGCCCGGTTTCGTCGGCGTCACGCCGGCGCAGTGGCGCAGCGCCCAGTGGCAGCGTGCCAACTGCGTGAAGAACCTCCGGCAGCTGCACGGCGTCTACGGCGACCTGCTCGACGAGGCGTTCTACGCCGACGTCGGGGCCGACCAGGCCGGCCGCGCCACGATGTCACTGCTGCTGCCCCCGCAGATGCTTAACACGATGGTGCCGGGTGAGGTGCCGTCGACCGCGGCGATGCTGGCCGACCCGGTGCGGCGGTACATGCTCCCGGTGGCGTCGGACCGGCTGCCCGGGACGGCCGCCAGTCACCCGTACGCCGCGCGTGACTCGCTGCACGAGCACGAGATGTGGGCGGTCGAGGGGCTCACCCACCGCTACCCCACCAAGGTGCTGGCCGAGCTGCTGTCGACCTGCCCGCAGTACTGCGGTCACTGCACCCGCATGGATCTGGTGGGCAATTCGACGCCCGCCGTCCCGAAGTTGAAGTTCGAGCTGAAGCCCGTCGACCGGCAGACCGCGATGCTCGACTACCTGCGCGCCACGCCGGGCGTGCGCGACGTCGTGGTCTCCGGTGGCGACGTCGCGAACATGCCGTTCACGAACCTCGAGGCGTTCGTTGCCGGGCTGCTGGAGATCGAGTCGGTCCGCGACATCCGGCTGGCGTCGAAGGCCCTCATGGGCCTGCCGCAGCACTGGCTCCAGGACGACGTTGTCGAGGGCATGGGCCGGCTGGCGACCACCGCCCGGGCCCGCGGGGTCTCCCTCGCCGTGCACACGCACGTCAACGCCGCGCAGTCGGTGACCCCACTGGTCGCCGAGGCGGCGCAGGGGCTGCTGGCGGCCGGGGTGCGCGACGTCCGCAACCAGGGCGTGCTGCTCAACGGCGTCAACGCGACGGCCGGCCGGCTGCTGGACCTGTGCTTCGCGCTGCAGGACGGCGCCTTGATCACGCCGTACTACTTCTACATGTGCGACATGATCCCCAGCGCCGAGCACTGGCGGGTCTCCCT